>JAIBAQ010000165.1 GCA_019695095.1 Candidatus Hydrogenedentota bacterium | reverse complement strand
CCCGGCACACCGTCTCCGGGTCCGCAAGCGGATTCATGAAGAACGCCCGGCTCGCAATCGAGTTGCAGGAGACGTTGTGGTTGAACCCGCCCCAGTGATCGAAAATCCCGTCGACTTCCAGTTCGTGCCAACGCCGGATCTTCGCCGCGATCCCCAGCGGGAAATCCTGGATATCGTTCACGTCGTGGACAGTGTCGTCGCCCCATTGAAGGTCGTCATAGCCGACAAACTTCTGGCCCTGTTCGCGGCACAACGCCCGCGCGGTCCACAGTAAATCGTGCGACTGCCGTTCTGGCTGCCAACCGTCCGTCTCGGCGGCGAGGAAGAGTCCACTCGACGAGGGCAGCGCTTTCTGCCGCACCAGAAATTCCTCCGTGTTTCCCGACCAACCCCAGCCGGTCGTCAGCACGCGCAGTCCCGGCCGCACCTTCTGGCCTTCTTCGATAAGGAAACGAATCAGCCGATCCCGCTGATCGAACTTGCTCATCCCTTTGCATCGCGGACACGACTCGGGGTCGCAGAACTCGCCGTCGGCGTCGAGGCCGAACAGGAAGATAGTTCCAATTTCCGGGAACTCCGTGAAGAACCGCGAAATCAGGTCGCGATAGAACTCCTGGATCTTCGGACGGCTGAAACAGATCACCTTACCCTGATACGTGCCGCTGTCGCTCAACACCTCCGCGGGGTAGCGTGACAAGAACCGTTGCCGGACTTCTTCGGGCGTCCACGGTCCGCCCTGGCACGGCAGTTCGGTCATCCACAGGGCGCATTCCAGCCCATGATCGAGGCAGTTCCCGATGATGGTTCTCAGGAAGTCGCGACTCTCCTTCACGGTGGCCGGGTCTACAGCATCCGGAAAGAGCGGACTGGTTACGTACCCCTGCATGTGCCGCAGGTTGCCCATCCAATCGTGGGTCATTAGACAATGGCTCGCGCCCATGTGGCTGATGTACCGCACGTCGGCGGCTTCGCCGGGCCACCCGTTGAACCGCTGGTGGATATACCGCTCGCGAATCTGAAAGGTCCCGCGAATAGTCTGGCCGCCATCGATCACAGCGCCCTGCCGGACCAGTTCCTGCAGCGTGTACACGCCCTGCAACATCCCGCGCGGGGTATTTCCGAGGACGTAAACCACGCCATCCTGGACGACGATCTCGTAGGCATCCCGGGCTGGGGGCACGTTGTGCAGGTTCATTCGTCCGGTCTTCACCAAGTCCCGGGTTGCCGGCGCTTCTTCCAGCAGTCCCACAAACAACGTTCCCGGCGAGACCTCCGCATTCCGATGCAGCTCCAGTGCCTCAGGCCCCGTCACCCCGAATGCCACTGCCAACTCCCGCAACACGGTCTCATGCACCCGGGTCGTTCCCGGCACATGGACCGGCATGGGCTTCTGCAAAGTTATCGGAGGTCCGGCGGCAGAGTCGACCGGCCCCGATTCGGCTGCCGCCCGATTTCCCAATACCGAAGTCCCGACACCCAATGCACTGATCGCCAGGAAGTCCCGGCGTTTGAGTCTCAAATACATGTTGCATCCCCCGTCTTTGAGAGTACTCGATGCCGGAGTCTAGCCTGCGATTTGCTCCGGCGCAACTGAGCGCCGAAAAAATGCTCACGCGCACGACGGTGAGGCTGTCTCATGAGAATTTCTCGCGAACACACTCTACTCTTGGAGAATTACCCTGTCTTTTGCTCCAGGTCTGGCAAGCACATGGCAACCTGAAGACCGCTTCCGGGGATATACACCCCTCGTGGTCCGACCGTTCGGTAATGATTGGATTTGGGTGAAACCACACCCCGATTCCGTGGTCCAAATGGTCAGCGGGAAAGGTGGCGCAGTTGGGAGCGCCACCTCTAGAATCCACCGAATATGGGGTCGGATCTCCAGCAATTTACTAGATATTGTTGCTTTTTGGGGTTGACTCCGCCGGAAGGGTGGACTAAACTAAGCCCTGAGGAAGCGAAAGTAACAGCCTTCGGGCTGACAGCGGACGGGAGATGACTGCCCAGTGCACAACATGAGCAGGCTATCCTGCGCGGCGGGCGCCCTTGGCATCCTGTTGGCGGCAGGTTGTGCCACAACCAAACCTCAGCAGCCGGTGGCTCATCAGTTCGAGCCGATACCGCTCACCAAAGTACAAACTCAGGAAGTCCCACGGAAGACCGACGAGCGGTCTGCCACTGAATTGCTCAGGGCGGCCGACGAGGCATTCCGGTTGGGCAACAAGGCTCAGGAATCAGGCGATCACCAGGAGGCCTTGCGCCAGTACACGCGCATGCTTGAGATGTTGATCGACGCCGACCTGGACTCGGAGGTCTTCTACAATCTCCGGAGCGAGTTCGAGCGAATCCTGAGTTCATCCTCGGAGACTTCGGAACTCTTCCAGAAGGGCCTTCCCCAAGGCTGGGATACCAATCTGAATGAAGATCCGACGGCAGGGGACCTCTTTGCCGGGATTCCTATCAATGAATATGTGATCGCCGAAATCGAGGAAATCCAGAACCTCTACCCGCGCAATTTCCAGAACGGGCTAAACCGCAGCTTCAAGTACCGCCCCGTATTGGAGAAGAAGTTTGTGGAAGCCGGGCTGCCGCGCGACCTGGTCTGGCTGGCGATGGTGGAAAGCCAATTCCACCCCGACGTCACCTCCCGCGCCGGCGCGGCGGGCATGTGGCAGTTCATGCGGGGGACGGGCACGCGCTACGGCTTGCGCGTCGACAACTATGTGGATGAGCGCCGGGACTGGGAGAAGGCCACCAATGCGGCCATCGCTTACCTGAAAGACCTGCGCGACCAGTTCCAAGGCAAATGGCCTGTCGCGATTGCATCCTACAACATGGGCGAGGGCGGCATGGCTCGCGCCATCGCCATGAACGGCGGCGATTCGGACCTCTGGAATCTCATCGAGACTCCACCCGCCTCCAACCATATGCAGCGCGAAACCAAGAAATTCTATCCAAAGCTTCTGGCGAGCATCATCGTCGGCAAGAGTCCGGAACGCTACGGATTTACTCGCACTCCTCAGGAACTGGAGCCGACGACCCGAATTCCTGTGAAAGGATCGTACTCGCTGGCCGCGCTGGAACGTGCAAGCAATTTGCCCAGCGGTTCGCTGAAGAGTCTGAATCCCGAATTGATACGCGGTGCGACACCTCCCAACGAGGAGTTCCAACTCGAAGTCCCGGCGGGATCGGAAGAGTTGGTAATGGCCTCGCTCACGAAAGCGAGACAGGAACCGTCGCGTGGCATTTTTGCCCGCACGGACAGCGGCAGTTCCAAGCGTCATACCGTCCGAAGAGGCGAGACATTGAGCGGTATCGCCTCCAAATACGGTGTGTCGGTGAGTGACTTGGCGAAGGCCAACCGGATGCGTGCAACCTCACACCTCACGGTGGGCAGGCGTCTGGTAATTCCCGCGTCCGGCAATGACGCTACGCCTGAAACCGTCGGCGCCCTGCAAGAGATCGAGAAGCCCCGTTCGACAGCGGAAGGCGATGGAACGCACACCGTCAAGAGCGGCGATACGCTCTTCGACATTGCTCGCAACTACAACATTTCCTTGGAGCAGTTGCGCGCGTGGAACGATCTCAGCGAGAAATCGCGCATCTCCGTCAATCAGAAATTGCGAGTCAGAGCGCCCGAAGACGGTTCGGCCCCTGCGGCCGCCCAGAGCAAACGAGTTCACAAAGTGGCCCGCGGCGAGTTTCCGGCGTCCATCGCGCAGAAGTACGGCGTGTCCGTGGGCGACCTCCAGAAGTGGAACAAGCTGACGTCGCGATCCGTACTGAGAATCGGCGACGAACTCGTGATTTACTCGGCGGATAGTAGTGAGCCGGAAGGCGACGCGCCTTCTGCCGCCTATTCGAAAGACGTTGTTAATTCGGAGAGCATTTCGTTCACGCCAAAAGAGCCCGAACCGGAGAAGCAGTCGTATAAGGTGGCGAAGGGCGATTCGTTGGGCGGCATCGCATCGAAGTACAACGTGTCCCTGAGTGACCTTCGCAAATGGAACAATCTGTCATCCAAGTCCACGATTCATCCCGGCCAGACCTTGGTGGTCTATGCCAAGCCGTCCGGCAATTCGGCCTCCTCCAAAGCCGCCGAATCGCCAAGAGCGGAGAAGAAGACGTATAAGGTAGCCAAGGGCGACACGCTCGGAGTTATCGCGTCCAAGAACCATGTGTCGCTGGATGACCTGCGCAAATGGAACAACATCAAGAAGGACTCGTCGCTGAAGGCTGGCGAGACCCTCGTCCTCTACGCTCCCGAGAAGGAAGCCGCCCCTGAGCCGGAACCCGAAGTTGATGCAGCCTCCGAACCCGCTCAAGAGGCCGCCCCGGAAGAAGCGAGTGAGGCGAAACCTGAGACCGAGCCTCAAGGCGAAAAGCAGAGTTACAAAGTCGCCAAGGGCGATACCCCCGGCACCATTGCCGCGAAGTTCGGCGTCAAGACCAGTGACCTTCTCAAGTGGAACGGTCTTACCACCAAATCGATGATTCGGGTTGGAGACGAGGTCGTGGTGTTCGGCGGAACGCCCAAGTCAGAACCCGATCAAGATACTGCGACCGCACAGGCAGAGACGAAGAGTACGGAAGAACCGGCCAAGTCTGAGCCTGTCGAAACCAAGACGGACGACGCCGACGCCGTTACGGGAACCACCTACAAAGTCGCCAAGGGTGATACCTTGGGCAGCATCGCATCGAAGCACAAGGTTAGTTTGGACGACTTGCTGAAGTGGAACAACCTCTCCAAGAAGTCCACGTTGCGCGTTGGCGACGAACTGGTTCTGAAGGGTGGCGAGGCATCGCCAGAGCCTGCCGCGCCATCGCCCGTCGAGGAATCGAAACCGGAGACCGCCAAGGCTACGGAGAAGCCCGCCGAGGTTGAGAAGCCGGTCGAAGCCAAGAGCGAGCCGAGCGGCGCTGCACAGACGTATAAGGTTGCCAAGGGCGATACCCTGGGCGGTATAGCGTCGAAGAACAAAGTCGGCCTGGAAGACTTGCTGAAGTGGAACAACCTGACCAAGAAGTCCACGTTGCAGGTCGGGCATGAACTGAAGCTCTACGGCGGCGCTGCCGATCCCGCTCCAGTTCCTGCTGCAGCTCCGGCTCCTGAAGCCGTTACTCCCAAGGCTGAAGAGGAAACCAAGGTCGCATCCGTTCCCAAGGAGAAGGAGCAAGCGCTTCCGAAAGCGGTTGAACCCGAAAAGGAAACGCCGCAGCCCTCGGGCGAGAAGCGTACACACAAAGTCGCGAAGGGGGAAAGCCCTTCAACGATTGCCTCGAAGTACGGTGTCAAGACCAGCGACCTGTACAAATGGAACGGCCTGAAGTCGGGCGCCGTTCTTCAAGTCGGGCAAGAACTCGCCATACTGGGTGGCAAAGAGGGTGCTCCCGCTGCCGATGCTGCCAAGGCGGAGAAACCTGCCGAGGATAGTTCCTCGTCGTCGACGCACACGGTTGCGAAGGGCGATAACCCGACGACAATCGCCAAGAAATATGGACTGAAGGTGAAGGACCTCTACTCCTTGAATGGATGGCCCAAAGATCACATGCTCAAGATTGGGGAGACGGTCAAGGTCAAGTAGTAGCGGTTTGCCAGAGATTCCCGAAGCGAATGACAGAGCGGCGCTCACCGAGCGCCGTTCGTTTATTTCACGGAGTCCGTTTCCGTCTCGGCGGTCACGTAGGTCTCTGTTCCTCGTAGAGCGAGGCAAACACACGCTCCTCGCCGCCACGATAGACAAGGTGCCCGTCAATGAGCCGCGTCTCTTCCGCGCTCAACGGTAAGAATCGGCCTTCTGCCCGTGCGTAAATCGTGTCCGCGCCGTCCCCGATTGTGGCCGTCACCTGGACCATGCGCTTGCCAGGCTTGGCAATCTCCGCGCTTACAATCGAGTCCCGATCGCCCGGTACCGGCTTCAGGTAGCGTACGGTCAATTCACCGGTCAACGTCATGCGTGCCATGGCCCGATTGGCGGCCCATCCCATCGTCTCATCCAGCAACGCGGCTACGATGCCGCCGTGCACGACATTCGCATACCCGCAATGATGCGGCTCGGGATGAAAGACCGCCTTGACGGCCTCTTCCTCCACAAAGAACCGCAGTTTCAGTCCCGCGAAATTCTCTTCGCCACATACAAAACAGGTCTTCGAATTCGGCAAGTACACGCGGCCATCATTCTCGCTATCGCACATCGGATTCGCTCCAGGTTCCACAACGTTAGATACCCCGGACTTTACCGGCTAGGTTCGGCTATCCGCAAATTGGGGTAACTCCATGTCGCTTTTTCCGGGGGGTGCCCCCCCCTACCGGTTTTGACGGTACAAGGGGGTGTCCCAGAAGAGTGTTCTCTCGCGCAGAACCGCTGAGGCGCTGGGAGCGCGGTGTTGTCCGCCAGCATTGAGTATGGAGTTTGGGCTTTTTGGATCGGTACTGTGAGGCACAATTTTGGTCCTCGTATGTTTCCCTTCATACATATGCGCGAGTTCGTTGCACTGGGGGAATGTGCAGGTAGGTGCGACTGGGAGACCTTCGGTCGCAAGAGTGGCGCGGTCAGGAGACCACGCCACAGCAAGGGTCAGAAGCGGTGGCAATGTGCGAGATGGAGACCTGCCGGTCGCAGGGAGTGCCAGGGCCCGGAGACCCTGCCACAACAAGGGCGTCTTGCCTGCCTCTTCGTCTTATCCAAAGGAGACCGCTAATTGCCCCACCGCACCACCCGCGAATCTTGTCACGAGCCACTCTCGGAGAGATCGATATCTTGTACGAGGGCCTCGCCTTCTTGGAGGACTATCGGAATCTCGTACCATTCAATTTCCTGACCAACTTTCAGCACACGCAGAGTGGACGTACCTGTCCAAACGCGTTCAAACCGGAAACTAGCACTGTTGTCGGTTGCACCGCGAAGACAATCGATGTAGTCACCGGAGTCATGCAGAAGCTCCAAGCTTCTGTTGGTGACTGGACTCCCTTCGTCAAGAACGTGGCCCTCCAAGGTAGCGTTGCCGCGCGTGAAGGTGAACTCCATAGAAAGCGCTTGGCCAGATTTCAGCTCAAGGGTTTTCCGAATATGATGGTCCCCAAGGTTGGGGTGCACGGATATCTTGAGAGCGCCGGCGGAAAGTCCGGTCAGCAAAAATGTTCCTGCTGGAGAGATACTCTGGCGCACGTAGGGCAAAGATCGATTTTCAGGACAGCATACGTCAACCACAAGGTTCTCCATCGTCCCATCTTGATGCACGACACCGTCAATGGTGGCTTGCGCCGGAAGGACAATACGGTTCTCACCGGATAACGCTGTTTTGCCGACGCCATACCCCTCTTGATAAGCGTAGAGGCGCGTGACATCGAGCGGAAGGCTGTCCACCGTGAACTTGCCTTCCGAGTCTGTGCGCGCAGCTGCTGCGCGTTCTAGGCTGTCAGTGGAGACATCGATGACGAAGTACACATATGCTCCGGCAATGCCCTCTCCCGCCTCATTGACGACAATACCCGAAACCGGAGGTCTAGGTGTCAGGCGGAATTCGATGTTCGTGCGCGCACCCGCTTGGATTTCGATGTGCTTCCATGCAGGAGCATATCCGGGAGCCCACACCGCCACCGTTGTAATCTCCGCAGACCTCTTGTCGTACGAGAATGAGCCATCTATGCTCTCGTGTGAGCGTCCGCTTCCAAAGAGCATGTCGGAGGTTATATCCGACTTCCCTCGGAGCAAGCTCACCGTGAAATTTGTCAGTGGTTCGCCGGTATCATCTGCGAGTACGCGGCCGGTGAGTTGTCCGCATCTCTTGAGGACTATCTCTGCGTCCAGCGTACCCGCACGGATTCTCGTCTCTGTTCGCGAAGGATCGGCCGGGTTTTCGGCAGCGACCATGTACTCTCTGTCCTCCAGGCCGGTGACTCGAAATATACCGTTCACATCTGTATAAGCCTTCTCCAAGTTTCTTGCATAGCAGGTTATCTCCGCCCCTTGCACCGGCTTCCCATCTACGTCCACGACTCGGCCTTCGATGGCAAGTCCCCCCTTCTCGCCGTAGACAATCTCTATGCCGGAACGTTTTTCTCCGGGAGCAAGCGTGATACGAAGATATTCCTCAGCCGTACTGAAGCCGTTGGCTGTTTCCGGAGTCACGATTACGGCAAACTCCGTCGCGGGGAGATCGGAAAATCGAAATTGGCCTTGACCATCCGCTGTGGTCCCGTCGAGATTGGGCACGCTTCCATCTTTGCGCACCAAGTATAAATGCGCTCCTTTTACGGGTCTGCCGTTGCCGTCGATCACTCTGCCGCTCAGCGAAGCGGTCTTGGGTTGATCGAGATTCAGGACAACATCATCGACACCCCTAGCGTCTAGAGTTAGCCCTTCGACAACGGCACTCTCCATCGTGTCCTCTTCGGCTTGAATATCGATTTGGTTCAAGTCACGCGACACGTGGAGCTGGAACTGACCTTGTTCCATTGATACTGCACGCGCTACATCAATGCCATGCGCCTTGCTACGTTCTGCCACCACCTTCACTCCGGAAGCGGGGTTGCCGTTCTTGTCGAACACAATGCCCGCCACCGGAACTCCCTTCTTCAGAGCGAAGTCGATACCCAAAGCTGGTTTGCTGTCTTTAAGGGTGACATTGGTGTCGGGCTCCTTTCTGGCATCGGGATACTCCGCTATGTCATCGATCTGAACGTGATAGGTTCCGTCCGGTATGAGCTTTGTTCGATATACGCCATTCACATCGGTCTTCCGTTTGTCTCTGTACACTACCGGTCCTCCACCGGAAGGAAAGACCTCAACGCCGACCCCTTCGATACCTTCTCCCGTGTCTGCATCGTAGACACGACCCTCGATACTGAATGGCTCCGGGTCCGCTTGATTGTTGGCAAGCGGGATTACCGTCGAGGCAGTGGCTGCAGTCTGCGATGCCGTGTTTTTCGGGGTGTTGCCCTTGCCGCGAGGCTCATCCAAAGCGGAATTACTTTGAACGGGTACAATGGCCACGTTCGGCGAGTTAGGCGCGACGCTACTCTTGTTAGTGACCGCCCAGTACCCGGCTCCGAGCGCGGCGACGACCAGCAATCCTACGACGGCCTTGGCAAGCAGTACGTACCCCGCGCTTGCGACAATCGGCGCTCCCACCGCGCCCGATGCCGCCAATTTGCACAGAGCGCCTGCTAGTCCCGACGGTGCCGCCTCGACGGTTTGGCTGAGCGCGGCAGTCAACACGCCCACACTCGCAACGATACCGCGCTTGCGAAGCGATGCACGAATCTGTTCGACGCCCTTGTCTACGCGATACCGGGCGTTCGATTCGGACAAGTTCAAATGCCGAGCCAGGTCCACATGTGTGCGGCTTTCCAAGAAGCGTCCGATGACGACAGCTCTCAGATGATCTGGCAAATCGATGATCGCCTCGTCGACTGCGGATAGGATTTCTTCCAGACAGGTATCGATGGCCGTTTCCGTATGGGCTGCTTCGGCGAATACAGTCTCCCGCTTGCGTCGTCGAGAATCGCTTCGCACGTGATTGATGCTACGGCGCACGGCTACCGTGTGAAGCCACGCCCCAAGGGACACCCGGATGGATTCGCGGCTTTGCATGAGCGCGACG
This sequence comes from Candidatus Hydrogenedentota bacterium, assembly GCA_019695095.1. Taxonomy (NCBI): domain Bacteria; kingdom Pseudomonadati; phylum Candidatus Hydrogenedentota; species Candidatus Hydrogenedentota bacterium. Next base: position 3,387 of record JAIBAQ010000165.1, on the reverse strand, counting down.
AAACATTCCTGCGCTACGTCCTCGGCCAGTGCCGCGTCGCCCACGACACGCCTGCAACTGGCGACCACCATACCCAGGTATCGGTGAACTAACTCGGCGAAGGCGTCTGCGTCCCGGTGACGTTGCCAGCGTTCGAGCAATGCGGCATCAGTCCGTTCCATTTGGAGATTCCCCTCTTGTGACCCATTATTCAGTCTGGCCTTATGTCAGCACAAAACGGGAAAAGCGCAAATGCCGGGCCGGACGGGATGCACTCCACTGGGAGACGCCCCTGTCCCTGTAATTTGACGGTTCAAGGGGGTGTCCCGGGAAGAATGATGACTCGCGCAAAGACGTGGAGGCGCCGGGAGCAAACGCCGGTGGACATGGTTCTAGCCCTCGTATGTTAAGTCCCCACATATATGCGCGAGTTTGTTGCACTGGGGGAATGTCAGGAAGGTGCGAATGGGAGACTTTCGGTCGCAAGAGTGGCGCGGTCAGGAGACCACGCCACAACGAGAAAGAAGAAGGGAAGTCAACGCAAAGGCGCAAAGTCGCAAAGCCGCAAGGAGATGGCAGGTGAACCCATCGTCGATGCCGATACTCGCGGCCACGAGCCACCGCGAGGCCTGGAAGATGAATTTGACCACCGATGAACCCCGATGCGCGCCGATTTCCGGAAAGATGTCTTGCATTCTGTAGCGCCCGGTCTCCGCCGACACACCTGTCGGCAGCCGGGCGGGCTTGGCCCAGGGGTGTACCCGCGCAATCTGACGATTCAAGGGGTCGAGCAGCAGCCGAGGGCGGCTGCCACACGGGTCTTGAATGAAGGCAATGGACCACGAAATACACGAATCACACGAATAGAGATGGGGGAGAACGAAGTTGCATTGGGCGCTTCAGTGCGGCCGTCGATTTGATCGTGTTGGAATTCGTGTGTCTGGTGTGATTCGTGGTTCCTTGTTGGGGGGCGCCCCCCACCCGATTTTGACGGGGCAAGGAGGCGTCCCGGGGAAGAATGATGACTCGCGCAGAGCCGCTGGGAGCAAGTGCTGGTGGACATGGCTCTGGCCTTCGTATGTTGGTTTTCATGTATATGCGCGAGTTCGTTGCACTGGGGGAATGTGCAGGAAGGGGCGAATGGGAGACCTCGGTCGCAAGAGTGGCGCGGTCAGGAGACCACGCCACAGCGAGGGCGGTTTCATTGCGGACAGCTCTTGGAGACATTGCTGAGCGGACGGCAAGGTCTTGACAGATAGTGACATGTGCTGCATCATGCAGTGGCAGTGCCCACCCCATACCGGCTGCGGGGGATGTTGCAGCCGAAATTGAGAATGCGTGAAGTGTTGCGCTTTCTGGCTGAGCGGTGTTTGTGGGGATACAGATGACCCGTCTCTGAATGGGTATGCCATGTGCTGCCGTCGCGTGGCTTTCTCATTCCGCACATACGCGCTCAGTGAAACTCTGACTGACAGGGGGATTCTATGGGCTCGCAAGCCATCCGTCGTGTAGGGATAACCGTTTCTGTTGTTACCGTTGCCGCGGTCGCACTACTCTCGCCGCCAACTGCGTCCGCTCAACAAACCGAATACCGGTTCGAGCGCATGTGGCCGCAACTGCAGCAGCCGTGGTATTTTGCCGAGCCTAGAGGTCTTGCTGTAGATAGAACAGGAAATCTCTATATTGCAAACACACGATTCGGTCGAGTGGAAAAGTATAGCGCGAACGGCGTCCTGCTCACGAAGTGGGGAACATGGGGCTCCAATGATGGGCAATTCGGCTACGGAACCGGTGAAGATGGTGGCCCAACGGCAGTGACCTTCTCAGAAGCAGGTTACATCTACGTAAGGGACGTTGTCAATGGCCGCACACAAAAATTCACTGTTGATGGCGAATTCCTTTCAATGCGCTACTCAGGTTACACCGTAGCTTTGGCATGTGATAGCGCGGGAAGACTATATGAACTCTTTGGAGACCGAATACAGATATATTTGCCCGACGATTCCTTAGCGTCGGAGATTCTCCTGCCAGTCGGATCTGGAGATGGTCAATTTGATCAACCGCGCGGACTTGCTGTTGACAGCCAAGGTTTCATCTACATTGCGGACAGCCGCAACAAGCGGATTCAGAAACTCGATTCCAGAGGCGTCTTTGTTGCGAAATGGGGTGGTCAGGGTGGAGGACCGGGGCAGTTCTGGATGCCAATTGGAGTAAGTATAGATTCCTCAGGTACTGTCGGTGTTGTCGATTTGTTTCAAGAACGAATACAATTATTCACATCGGAAGGGCAGTTCATCAGGCAGTGGGGAACTCGAGGATATTCTGATGGATGCTTCATTGGCCCGCGCAACATCATACTTGGTCGAAATTTGCACGTCTACGTCTCGGATGAAAGTCGCGTACAAGTTTTCGACATTAATGGCGATTTGCGAAATTCATGGTCATCATGGGGGTTGAAAGACAATGAGCTTTGGGTTCCGCACGGATTAGCAGTCAGTGCGGGTGGCGCTATCTATGTTGCAGAAGGGGGCGTTTCGTTGGGGGCTCCCGATCATATGATTAAGATGTACACCTCTGACGGGGTTCTGTTGACAGCGTGGGGAAGCAAGGGCACGGGAGATGGGCAGTTTGACTCCCCCTGCGGAATCGCAGTTGATTCGAGCGGGAACGTATACGTCATTGATCGTTACCTCCCTCGTGTCCAGAAATTCGATTCCAACGGCACTTTCCTCTTGAAATGGGGTAGCGGAGGTAGCGGCGAAGGTCAGTTGAATCATTCCACAGACATTGCTATTGATACCGCGGACTGCGTATATGTCGCCGATTCGAACTATCGAATTCAGAGATTTACCTCTAACGGCGAGTTTTTGGGGATGTGGGGACAATTCGGTGCAGGAGAACAAGATTTTGGGGAACTACCTGGAAGCGTCGCAATTGATCGGGATGATTGCGTTTACGTGCTAAGTCAAGACATTCTGAGATTCTCTAGGGATGGCACATTCATTTCAAGATGGAACCATCCGCACGGTACGAGTAATGGTGAATTCTACTACCCAAACGACTTGATCGTTAGCTACGACGGAAATGTATATGTTGCAGATGAAGGCAATCGCATTCAAGCATTTTCCCATGATGGACAATTCCTTGCTTGTTTTGGGGGAACTGGAAGCGATTCCGGACAATTCCGTTCCCCACGCGAGGTGGCTGTGAGTGGAGACGGGAGAATAATCGTTACAGATACTCTTAACAGTCGTGTCCAGATGTTCAAGCCAGTCACTCTCACCTCCAATGCCAAGGCCATCGTTGTTGCGGGCGGCGGGCCGTTCCCGGGTAACAACCTGTGGGATGCTACGGAAGCCTCCGCAAACTTTGCCTATCGCGCGCTGTCGGCGCAGGGTTTTACCAAAG
>JAIBAQ010000164.1 GCA_019695095.1 Candidatus Hydrogenedentota bacterium | reverse complement strand
TCTGCGTCCCCGCGCTCGTTATCCAAGGCTACCACGACCCCATCGTCGATCCATCGTCCGGCGAGAGCATCTTCAAACGCATCGGCTCTTCCGACAAAGAACTCACCTTCTTCGACCGCAACCGCCACGGCATCGTCAACGGCGAAGGCGCCCAAGAAGTCTACGACCGCGTTGACCGCTTCCTCATGTGGGCCGAGCAAAAACGCGCCAATGCGACTCCCGCCGAACCCGTTGCGTCATCCGAGTCCCTCCCCCAATCTCAAGCCTCTTGACGCGCAGACCTGACGTAATTGCCCGATGTCAGCCTGTTGTTATGTGTTGATGTTCGTGTCAGGCCACTTCGTCTAGCCGGTCCACAAAAAGGAAGCGGCGACCCAGTCGTTGCAGGATCAAGCCGCCGCACACAGTCAAAGGGTTATGGCAGTTCTTGTACTGCCAGATTGTTTATCATCGCGTCACCGGGAGTTGCACCTCTTATTGTAAGTCCGAGAATTGTTGATGGCGTGATGGCGAAACCCGAGCGCGTGAAGACCTGCTTCCATTCGCATCCGGGGATCCGCCGCCCCAGCCCGTGTCAATATCATGCCCAGACCAACCGTTTGCAGCGTTGTACTGAATGATGCTGTGGTGGATGTGACCCAGGTATCCGGGTTCGAGTAATGCGCTGTGCGCTTCGACCCCCACATATTCCCGCCCCGTTCAGATTCAGGCCGTTTTGAATAGTGAAACCGGCCGGTTTCGATTCGCTGTTGTGATAACCGATCGTGTTCACGAACCGAATGACCGAGCTTTGAGCGCCTCCATCGATAATGTAGTCTTCCGGCGAATTGATGTCCGTCGACAGGATATGCATGTTGTAAGGGACAACAAGACTCTCCGTGTACGTGCCCGGCCTCACCGAGACGGTGTCATTCATCGCCGCGGCATCGATGGCGTCCTGGATCGAAACAAAAGCTGATTCCCACGAAGCCCTCGTCTCGACACCCGACGTGTTGGCGATATCGACATAGAGCGTCGTCGCGCTTGCTAACGGCCCCCAACAGAAGATGCCTGCAAAAGCTAAGAAAACAAAGCTGCGAAAGTACATGGAAATAGCGAGTCTGGCATGCGGCATTAGTGAATCCCCCTATTTTGCCCCCAGCGGATTACATATAACTATATACTACGGACTGCCACAATATGCAAATACTCGTGCGCAATTCTGTAGTGCCTGGCTTTCTCGAATGCAATGGAGACTAGACTATCGCTCTCCTGACGAGACGGCGTTTACGGGTGCGCTCTACACTTCGCACTTGGGTAGTCAGGATCGCGTGCGAAAGTCATGATCGCTGCCCTGTCCATGTGTCGACCCAAAGCCAGGATGTGGTCTGGCTTTCGTATCCTTCGCATGCTATTCTCGCGCACAATATGGAAGTCGCAGACCGTCGAGCACAATGGAGAGCCAGGCTTTCGCCCCTTCTCGCGCCCACCGCGCTTTTGCTGTATACAATTACGCTTTTTGGACATGCTCTCTTCTCGACCTCTGATGTGGTGATGGCCGAACGCGATATCCGTTACTTTGCCTCCACGCGTTCATTCGGCTTCGGGGAGATACTCTCCGGAAATCTCCCCCTCTGGAATCCATACATGTATTCAGGGTACCCCTATTTGGCCAACTTCACTTCGGCGCTTCTGTATCCGCTTAACGTCATCTACTTATTCCTTCCGCTTAGCAGATCGCTTAACATAGAGATGGCAATTCACGTTTGGCTCCTCGGTGTTTTCGCGTACGCGTATGCACGCAACTGGGGCCTGCATCGAATTGCAGCTTGCTCCTCTTCGGTACTCCTTATGTCATCCGGAGTGTGCTGGTCTCATCTTCGTGTCGGTCACTTGTCCATGATCGATTCTTGGGCGTGGGCGCCTCTCTTGTTCCTCTCGATTGACAGGCTGTTCCGCCAGGCTTCTTTGGGTTGGTGCCTGATTGGCATCTTCTCCGCAGCGATGTCGGTGCTCGCTGGTCACCCACAATGCGTATACTTCACCGCGCTCATGGCCGCGATATACTGCGTGGCACTGTGGCCCTTCTTTTCGGTTCGATTACCCCAGATTGGCGCTTTCATTTGCGTGGCGATTGCTCCAGTCTTCTTAAGCGCCGCGCAGCTTCTGCCGGGTATGGCCGTCGCCTCGGAGTGTACACGCACCGGAAATGCTGACTTCTTCTTCTCCTCATCGTTCTCATTTCCCCCCGAGAGCATCATGCGTCTCGTCGCCGACAGATTCTTTGGAAGTGGCTTCGGTCACGGCCAACCCTGGACGGGACGGAGTTTTGAACATGAGACTGCGTGCTTCATTGGAATTACTGCTTTAATGCTCGCCTTGATTGGTTTCATGCAAGGAGAACGGCGGCTACGCTGGACCTCAACAGTCATGATTCTTTTCTCCGGAGTTCTGTCCCTGGGACACTACACCCCCGTTTTTGAGGTTGCCTACCGGTGGATTCCGGGGATTGCTTACTTCCGAATACCTGCACGCCTGGTATTCTACTCGACGCTATTTGCCGCACTGTTGGTTGGCAAAGGCGCGGACGTGATCTTGAAGCCTCCTAATGGCTCCGCGTTTCGGCGGTATGCCCCCGTGGCCTTTTCAGTCCTGCTTATAATTGCATGTGCGGGTATAGGTCTAGCATGCGGATCAACGGTGGATCTCACGAGCCTTGCTCTTCCTATTTGCGTGGGTATCTTACTTGCCATTCTCTTCGTATTCATCAATGGTCGAAGGCCTTGGGTGGCGCGAACGGTGTTACTGCTTGGCGTCGCAGAGCTGTCACTTTACGTTCACACCAACCGGACTCTACTTCCCACTGACTTCTTTGACGACGCAGGACTAGCCCTTTTTGCCTCAGAGCATCTCGGCGACTTTAGGGTTCTTGATAGTCCCGGCTTCACTTCCACCCGTCAAGTCAAGCATCCTATTCCCAATCTGCTTGGTTCCGATCCAATCAAATTAAGCCGTTACATCGAGTTTATGGAGGCCATCGGCTATCCCGAGGACGCCAAGGACGAGGAAGTGCTTCGAAAGCTCAACCGATCACTCGCCAGACTCGCCAGAGGGTCATACTACATACAACACGGTCGGGCCACTCCTGAATTTATCGAACTTGGCGAGCCCTATCCGCGATTCTACTTTGTGCGAGACTACCGTGTCCTTCCCAAACAAGAAGTTCTCCCAGCCTTGACTGATTCTGCATTCGATCCTAGGACCACAGTCCTGCTCGAACGCGAGCCTGTTCCTCTTCCTGTGGTCAATACGCATGCCTCGGAGAACGATGAACTTGCGATTGTGGACAGTTCCACCGATCACTTCACCCTCAAGATTGCTCTTGCCGAACCCGCAATCCTGATCAACACCGATGCCTACAGTGAAGGGTGGAGAGTCGTGCCTGTCCAACCCGGTCCTCAACCAAGCTACGAAGTCATGCCCGCCTTTTACGCACTGCGCGCGATTCCTCTGGCCGCCGGTCATCATGTGATACGTCTTGAGTACAGTCCCCTGGCTTTCCGAGTTGGGGTATGGGTATCTCTTATTTCATGGATACTCTTCTTATTGGCCGTGTTAGCTTGTCTCATTCGATATGTTCGACAATCCGGCAAGCGTTCAGAAAGCTATTCGGTGTGTACTTAATGAGAGTGGCATGCCCGAGTGTATATCGCCGCTTCCCTCTCAAACGGCTTCCTGGGTACCGTTCGTCGCAAACGGTTCGCGCATGCCCCCATCTGCATTGTCTCGGACTTGCTTAGCATGAGTTCTGGGAATTCACGCGATTGTCACGCGCCAAACAAGAGACAGCTCTCCGCATGGGAATTGTTTGTCTTTTCGATAGTGATCGGCACGCTTCAAGTGCTCATCTTCCGCTACCGCTATGGAGTCGATCTTCAAGTCGAGACTATCACGGCATTGTTGCGACAAATGGACCCTTCCTACCTCTCCAGAGACTTCTTCGTCAATTCAACCGATCTGGTGCTCCTCGCATCCGCGTACGCACTCTGAATAAAACCGCACGAAACAATGCTGACTACTGATCGACTTGCTTTTGTTTATGCCCATTTCCGCGTGGCCCACCACCTCGTCGCAAGTACGTTCGCCATGACCGATTACCTTATGCTTGCTTCATTCTTGGTTGCTTGTCTGCTGATCGACGCGGCACGCCTAGTGTCGGCACTCTGCATTCTTGCATGCATTTTGTCTGCATTTCTCCTGGGACATAAGGAAGAGACTGGAGCGCTCATCGTGTATGCATTAGTTGCGGAATGGTTCTACCTGTTGCCCAAAGTGATACTTAGTGCCGCGGCGCCTTTGGCGGGTTGCATCGTTTTGGGCGCGTTACTTATCTTTGCGCGCCACCACCCTTCGACTGTTATTGCCAAGGTGCTGGACAATTATCAGCCGGCAATGGACCTGGCAGCGATCCTGACGAATACTACTTGCTGGGTGAGTATGCTCGGCATAGCGTGGAGCAAGACGCCGTATTCGTCGTGCCTCCCTTTGGGGCGCGGTTCCGGCTCGTATCCAAACGCGCCGTTGTTGTGGACTGCAAGGCTTTTCCGTTCAACGACCGAGCTATTGAGGAGTGGTACAGACGCGTCCAGTTTTGCCATGGCCGGGAGGGAAGTGAAGAGGCGCGTTCCGATGAACTTGAAGCCAACTACGCGCGCATATCCGAGGAGCGGCTTCTGGCCATTCGTGAACGTTACGGCGCCACGAATGCCGTTCGCTTTTCAAGTACTCCATACAGATTGGGAGTTTTATTCACGGCCGGCCGATATAAAATGATAGGCTAGGAAACAGATCTGGTTGAGACTGCCCGATATCGGCGAACACATCTCCAAGAACGCAATTCGAAAAGCACAGGAGGGTAACTGTCCATTGGATTCGACACATCGTCCATCTTTCCGTTTGGGGCCATGTGTGTCGTTTGTTCTTGACCGCACAGCCGTGCCCACAGCGGTCTTGTCCATTCTACTTTCCTGCCTCTACTTCCTGTGGTATGGGCTGCAATTCGCACTCGGGGATATTGCCGAATTGCGGGGCCAGGAGCCGATTATTCTCTCAGGCATCATGAAGATTCTGGCTGGACTTCCCCTATACACGCATCCCAATGACCCTCCGTTCGATATCATTCAATACACACCTTTGCATTATTACCTTGTCGCTTCTGTCGCGCACATTGGGGGAGTAAGCACGGATGGATTGATTACGGTAACCCACTTAGGGCGGATAATGTCCCTGGGGCTCGCATCACTCTACGTTTTCATCCTTTTTCTGATTCTCTTCCGGCAACTGCATGTACGGCTTTTCGTCGCCGCGACTGGAGCAGGACTTGTTTGGGTGTTGCATGCTCCTTGGGACTTTCTTGCGCGCCCTGACATTCTTGTATCGTTCTGCTTTCTACTTGCCGTTGGGCTTGCCGTTCGCGTGTTAGACCGTGCTCCACATGCGGGATTTCTGTCTTTTGCGGGGATAGGTCTTCTTTCCTATGTGGCGTTCATGGCTAAACAGAATGGCGCGCAGATTGCCCTAATCGCTGTACTCTTCCTGATACTGGACCGCCGTTGGAAACTCGCGGCTATCGTGGCACTTGCCGCAGCCCTTCCAGTCCTGTTGACGATTTGGCTCGGCCCCGCATTATTTGGCTCGGCCTATCTTGCGAATGTTGTCGGGGGCCTCAACAATGGTGTCCGTGTCTACCACGCCTTTGTTACCACGTATTCGCCGGTATTTCTGGGCTACAACATGGCCGCCTTGGCAGGTCTTGGCGCGTTCGTCGTTTGGAAGTGGTCGAAATCGGACACTGCCTCGTCTCTTCGATTTCTTGCGTTTGCGGCGGTTGGCACCACTTTATTGGCGGGGCTTGGCGCAACCAAACTCGGATCTGCTACGAACCACTTCAACGATCCGATGACACTCCTCGTGGTGGTTCTAGCAGTCTGGCTTGATAAGACCATGACGAACCGGCCTGAAAACGCAAGCGGGATCCGTCTGGCAATCTGTGTATTCACCATCCTGTTTACGGTTAACACCACCATCGCTTTCCATGAAACCTACAGCCAGCATAAGTGGCCTCGCTTTTCTGGGTACGAGAGGGTGAGGTCCTACCTTCGAGACGAACTCGCCTCCCATCCTGGCGCATACTTCGTCTCTGTCGATGGTACTCTCGCGAATTCGTTTCCCGGCCGCGCGATTCTTCCCCAGTTTTCGCTGGCCGGTCTCATGTATGAGCGCGGTACAGTCGACTTTTCTCAGGCAGAGAAAATGATGCGCGAAGGGAAGGTGCGATGGCTCTTGTTAGGAGACGGTCAGAGTCCTGAGCGTCAGCTTGGCTTCTTGGGAATCGATCCTGGTCCATACACGCGAGTGGGAGCAATGGATGGATTCTCGGTTTGGATCGATTCTCGCTTTGCCGGCGAGTATCAGCCGGCGCCAGTCGCGGAGTTATCGCCCAATTCGCCTACGCGCTAACGCAGGTTCTTCACAAAAGCCGATGGAGCCGGCCCAGCGTGGGGCAAAGCCGGCCCCGGTCGAGTCAACTTCTGCCGTGGTGTCTGGGTCAGAAGTCCTTCAGATCATCGTCGTCCAGAGGGATGACGCTGGAAGGTTGTGCGACGCGCCGTTCGGCGGCTCCGTAGCTGTCTGGGTGACTCGAAGCGCTTCTTGAGGCGGTTAGGGCCTTGTGACGAGCAGAGTCTTCATGACGTCTCGCGATTCCAACGTGATGTGCTGCATTGCGTAAGCTGTGTCCGTTACTTGCACTGTGACCATTGCGATACGCGTGCCCGCCGGCTTCGCCGACCATGACCGTCAGTTCGGCCACGACGCGCGACATTTCTTCGGCTTGAGCGCTGAGTTCTTCGGCGGCGGCGGCGGATTCTTCGGTGTTGGCCGCGCTCTGTTGGGTCACGCTGTCCATTTGGGCGACGGCCTGGCTCACCTGGCCAATTCCCTGGGCTTGCTCGTTGCTGGCGACGGCGATCTCACTCACCAACGAGTTCACCTTCTGTGCCGTGGCTCCAATTTCCTGCAGCGCCTCGCCAACCTCTTGGCTGATCTGCACGCCGTTGCTCGCGTTCTTCACGGATTGCTCGATCATCTCTGCGGTCTTGCGCGCCGCTTCCGCGGAACGCTGGGCAAGGTTACGGACTTCTTCCGCCACGACGGCGAATCCTTTGCCCGCGTCGCCGGCGCGCGCGGCTTCAACGGCGGCGTTCAGCGCGAGTAGGTTGGTCTGAAAAGCAATCTCGTCGATGGTTTTTACAATCTTTGCCGTTTCGTCGGAGCTGCGCTTGATGTCGTCGATTGCCTTGCTCATGCGGGCCATTGCCTGGACACCTTTTTCCGCGCTGGCGTTCGATTCCGCGGCAAGGTGCCGGGCTTGCGACGCGTTGTCGGCATTCTGCTTTGTCATCGACGTCATCTCTTCAAGGGATGCCGAGGTTTCCTCAAGGCTCGACGCCTGTTCCGTTGCGCCTTGGGCCATGCTCTGACTCGATTGCGACACCTGCGCCGCGGCGGCCGAGGTCTGTTCGGAACCCGACTTGAGCGCGGTGATGATTCGGCGTATCGGGCGAACGATGGACATCGTAATTAGTGCTGCGAGGATCACACCGGCAATGGCGGCGCCTGCAAGCCCTACCAGAAGTGTGACGGAGGCCCGCTGCAGAGTCTGCTCCGCGTGTGTCGCGGAATCTTGTGTCGCCTTTGAGCCTTTGTTGGCAATATCCTGAACGGCAACGAGGACCTTGTTGCCAACGACGTTGCGCTTCTCTGTCAGATCCTCGCGCTGGGTCCAAATGTCGTTGAACTTGGCGGTTCCTGCCTGATAATCCGTCGCGCCCTTCCGGAGCGATTCGAGAACGGCGAGTTCGGCTTCTTGCGAGGTGAGCGATTTGATCTCGTCCACGCCGGCAACTACGGAATCGAATCGCTTTACGCTTTCCACAATGGTGTCTGCATTTCGAAGCGCAATGCCTTTCCAGACTCCCATGCGTATCTCGAAGGTCTTGGTAAGCAGGTCGCGCGCGATAGCGACCTTACGTGTTTGCTTTGCAAGCTCATCGATGGCTTCCGCGCCCTGAACTGCACCGGTCTTAATGGCGTTCAGATCGTCCGCAAGCTTTTTGTCCTGTTCTGTCGCGTATTCCTGACACGTCTTCAGAAACGCTTCGCCGGTAGCCGCCATTTCCGTGCGCTGCGCAATGAGCGCCTTCGTCAATTCCTCGGCTTGGTGAACCATATTGTCGTAATTGCTCGCATCAGTCTCCGCGCCGGCCAACGCTGTCGCCATTTCCGCAAGGTTGTACGTAGTGGCATGGTTCTTCGCGGTTGCGAGACTGGCCTTAACGTTATCGAGACCCGTTTTTGCCCCCTCAAGGTACGTCTCAATATCCGTCAGTGCGTATCCGCGCATCTCGAACATGGCGTTCCGAGTAGTGCGCTCAATTTCGCTGGCCGTGAGCATTTGCGGAACATTCTGCTGCGACAATTCCAGTGTCGCACTGCGCACGCGCTGCATGCTGAATGTCGCAATGCATCCCAACAGCAATGCGATAGCTATCAACGATGAGAACCCTAGTATGATTTTCGTTCCAAGCTTCATGCGTTTGAACATGATTTCGACCTCCTCGTGATCCAGCGACCCTACAGACAATGAAGACTCGATATTCGGCGCTGCGCGCAAAACTTCCACCGGGATTCCGCCGCGCAGCGAGCGGTTACCCTATAGGCTTCTTACGGTCAGTTCAGTCTCACCTCGTGAAGTGATTCGGTGGCGAATAGTTCGCGATGTGTCAGCACCCGGTCCGTGTCGAGCAGCATCACAACGCACTCACCAACCTTCGCCATCCCGAAGATAAACTGATGCGAGCCGTGGGCAACGATTTCCGGAGGGGGTTCAACCTGTGAAGAGTGGATGTCGAGGACCTCGTTGACTTCGTCGACAAGAAGACGCAGGGTAGCCTTGCCGCTGTCCCTGACGATCTGAACGACGATGATGCACGTTTTGGCGGTGTCGGGCTTCGGTTGAGCCCCGAACTGTACGCCCAGATCCATGACGGGAATGATTCTGCCCCGCAGATTGACGATGCCTCGCAAGAACTCGGGGGTTCGCGGCACGCGGGTAACTGGCGTGTTGCTGACGATTTCTTGGACAGTCTGGATTTGAAGCCCGTAGACTTCTTCGCCCAGCGAAAACGTCAGATACTTGCTCCTCAGGGGGGATCCCATACAGCCATCGGCTGCGGTATTTTCAAGCACGTGTCCCATCCCGACTTCTCCTCCGCACTGCAACTCCGCCTCTTACAACGCCAAGTCTTTCCCCACTTGGCGTTACATGGCTTTGCCCGAAGTCACCGCGCGGACTTCCGTGGAACGGCACGAGGTTTCCAGGTGTTCTGCGACACACCGTCAGGAACACTCACTTGGCATTCCAACGGATTGCCGCCGACATTGCCCCCAGGGCGGAGCCTGCAACTATCGAAATTATACACCGCAAATCCCGCAAAGTCAAACATGGTTCATTGTTTTAACATAACGTAATTAAGTGAAATGCCGTAAATACTGGATCCTGTGCAGATCCTCCTTCACCTCAACTCCCCACTTGACGCGACGGCCGCTTGAGACTAGGATCCCTACGGAGAATTGCCCCGTTCTTCTGCTGCCGGGTGCAGTCGGAAGCCGCAAGTTCTGTGATTCCATGAGTTAAGGCGGCTTGCGTTACTCACACCCAGGCGGGGTATTCTAAACTTTACCTGGACTGACCGTTTGGGAAGAGTGGGGTAGAAGTGCTTCTGCTGAGCGTTTTAGCACTGCGCCGATTGCGCGCTGTGCTTGTTGCGCTGCCTAGCACGGAACGGAACAATGATGTCGCAACCGATAACGCTGCAGCTTGTGCGCGAGCGCCTGCCTGTCCGCCCCGTGGATGGACATAAGGGCACGTTCGGGCACGTCTTCATTCTGGCGGGGTCGCGGGGTTTCACCGGGGCCGCCAAACTCGCAGCCGAGTCTGCCGGGCGGTCCGGCGTCGGGTTGGTTACGGTAGGAAGTCCGCGTCCGCTGGCCGACGCAATGGCCGTGGCTCTCTATGAGGCCATGAGCCGTCCGTTGCCGGCAACGCCCGAAGAAACGCTTTCATACGACGCGCTGGAACCTGCGCTGGCGTTTGCCGTGGACAAGCAGGCGGTCGTGTTGGGTCCCGGAATCTCGCAACATCCGGAGACTCGCCGGTTCGTGCTGGAGTTTGTCCGGCAATGTCCGACCCCCATGATCGTGGATGCCGATGGATTGAACTGTCTAAGCACGGCGGCCGACACGTTGGCGGAGGCAAAGGCCCCGATTCTCATTACGCCGCATCCCGGCGAGATGGCGCGTTTGATGCAGTGCACCGCCACGGAGGTTCAAGCGGACCGCGAGAACATTGCGAAACGAGCCGCACAACGCTTCGCGTGCGTGGTGGCGCTGAAAGGCCACCGCACCGTTATCGCCGATCCGAATGGCAACGCCCTCGTCAATCCCACGGGTAATGCCGGGCTTGCCTCAGGCGGTACCGGCGATGTGCTCGCGGGACTGCTCGGCGGACTGCTTGCACAAGGCATCTCGCCCTACGACGCGGCGCTGATTGGCGTCTACACGCACGGGCTCGCCGCCGATATCGCCGTGAAATCGACCACGCAACGCGGGCTGATCGCGCGCGACGTGACGCATGCCTTGCCGATGGCGTGGCACTTCCTCGAGCGGGAGGCGTAAGCGTGCGCACTATCGGCGAGATTGGCGAGTTCGGGATGATCGAGCGCCTGGCGCGCGTGCTGCCCTCTTCATCCGGCGTAGTAGAAGGAATTGGCGACGATTGCGCCATCGTCCGCGTATCCGATCGGCTGCTGCTGGTGTCCTGCGATTTGTTCGTCGAAGACGTCCACTTCCGCCGTTCCACGGCGGGGCCGCTTGATATCGGTTGGAAGGCCGCCGCAACGGCCGTCAGCGACATTGCCGCAATGGGCGGCGTGCCGTTGTACGCGGTGGTGTCGCTGGCATGCCCATCCGACACCGGCGTGGTATACCTCGAGCAGATATGCGAAGGGTTGTCGGCTGCCCTGGCGCGCTCGGGCGCGGTCATCGTCGGCGGCGATACAACGCGCTCGCCGGGACCTCTGACCATCGATGTGACGGTGATGGGCGAACCGTCGGGCGGGCGCTGCCTTAAACGAAAAGGCGCGCGCTACGGCGACCTCGTTGTTGTGTCCGGCCCGCTCGGATTATCGGCGGCAGGGTTGCACGCTCTGGAGAAGGGGCACGACGAACCCAAACTGATCGAGGCGCATCTCCGGCCCAAGCCCCGTATCGCCGAGGGACAATGGCTCTGCGGAAAGAACAGCGTGCATGCGATGATCGACATCAGCGACGGACTCGTGCAAGACCTGGGGCACATCGCGAAGGCCAACAACGTGGGGATTGACCTGCGGCGCGAGACGCTCGTGCCCTCTCCTGAGATTAAGGCGTACTGCGAAAACCACGGCCTCGATCCAATGCCGTTCATAACGGCTGGCGGTGAAGACTACGAGCTTGCGTTCACCGTTGATACCGCGCAGGCGGAGGAAGTGCTCGCCTCGTTCGAGCGAGAGTTCGGCTGGAAGCTTAACGTAGTCGGCGAGCTCACCGGACAATGGACCGGCGTGCGCCTCGACGGAGAGGAACTAGCACGCGGAGGATTTGATCACTTCAAGTCCAAGGACTAAGGAATCGCATTGCGCCGCAGCGTTGTCATTTCCACTTGATGTTACAACCGACGCTTGGCCTCTGCTGCCCTGTCACGGGCTTTCCTTCAAGCGTCGCGTCGATGGCAGCGCGCAAATCCCTGCCGGTTACGGGCGTATCGTTTCCCGGACGGCTGTCATCCAATTGACCACGATAGACAAGCTTTTGAGCGGCGTCGAAGAGGAAGAAATCGGGCGTGCACGCGGCGCTGTAGGCACGAGCGACTTCTTGTGATTCGTCATAGAGATACGGAAACGTATACCCCTGCGCCTTGGCTTCCATCGCCATTTTGTCGGGGCTGTCGGCGGGATGCGTCTTCACGTTGTTCGACGAGATCGCCACAATCCCCAAGGGCTTGTCTGCGTAGTCTCTGCCAATCCGCGCAAGTTCTCCCGCGACATGTTTCACGTACGGACAGTGATTGCAGATGAACATGACCAGGAGGGCTTTGTCTTCCTTGAAGTCTTTCAATGAAACAACGCCACCGCTTACCGTGTCCGGCAACGAGAAATCCGGCGCGGGCGTGCCCAGTGGAATCATGGTCGATGGCGTTAACGACATACTTCTCTCCTCCCATGCAAATGAGGGACTGACACAAGCGAGCGTAGCGAGACGTGTCTGTCCTTCGTGTGCAGACCTAGCGATTCCCCTCATGAGAACTCGAACGCAGCGAGACAAGCGCATCCACTTTACGGATATACGAACTTCACATCCAACTCGACATCTGGGTGAAGGCTCTTCTTCACCGGGCACACCTCCGCAGCGCGCTCTAGCTTGGTGCGCTGCGCATCGGTGGCCTGAAGTCCTTCCGGCATGGTCAATGTGATAGTCAGCTTACCCACTCGGCGCGTCGGAACGGACGTCATTTCCTTTATGACATGCACCTTTGCGCCCGTCATATCGACACCCTCGCGCGCCGCGACGATGCCCATCACCGTGAGCATGCACGCCCCCGTCGCTGTTGCAAGCAGATCCGTCGGAGAAAACGATTCGCCCTTACCGCCGTTATCCACCGGCGCTTCCGTTTGCAACGTCTTCCTCGACGGCCCGTGCGTGGCCGTGCAATACAGGTTCCCGTCATACGTGACATCGATTTCAACGGCCATAATTGCGCTCCCCTCGGTTTGGGGCATTGTAACTCAATTGCTGGAAGTTTGGCGTACAAATTGACCAGAACTCCTGACCGTTTGCGCGCGCGCTGGATTCAAATTGTAAGTGCAACAGAGTTTGAAGAGAAGACTTCGTAAGGGGTTCGGTATTTGAGTTTTTTCCTAGGTCGATTGTTGAGTTCCTGGACTAGGGGTTGAAGTTGTTCCTGTGAGAG
>JAIBAQ010000163.1 GCA_019695095.1 Candidatus Hydrogenedentota bacterium | reverse complement strand
CGGCATACACCTGCACGGCGACCCCGGCAGCGGCAGGCCGGACGGGTTACCGCCAATACTTCGTCGATGAATCGGGCGTCATCCGGTTCACGGCAGACGGCAGCGCGGTAACGGTCTCCTCATCGCCTCTCAACTAACATCTTACCTCAGAGGTTCAGCGACTGGGCGGCGGGCTCCGCGAAGGGGCTCGCCGCCCAGCTTTATGTCTATGGAGATCGACGTACTGCGTGCAAGTGCATCTAGCCATCCCCCCTTGGTACACTTGCGGAATAGACGTGCGAGTCTGTTGGTCGATTCTCGAGGGGAGAGTCGATGCCAAGACAGAAAATTGCTCGGTACGAGCACGGAGGGGAAATCGATGTGGCGGGTACTGTTCATCGGTTTGATGGCGGCTTTGATAGGAACGTTGGGAGCGGTCGGCGAGGACGATGATGGGATCATGGGGGTCTATCGAGGGAAGTTCATTTCGGGTCCCTTGCAGACGAGTCCGGTGTCAGCCCTGGTTGTGGCAGAAGGGCCGCAGAAGGGAGGCGAGTCGTGGAACGTCATACTCGTCGTTGGTGAAGCCGGAAAGGATGCAAAGCATGTAGAGATGCAGGCCTTGTCTCCCTCCAAGGGAGAGCCGGCGATTGGCAAGGGTTCTGTCCAATTTGACGGTAAGGTGGAGTTCAAGGCGATTCTGGACAAAGGCAAGTTGACGGGCGCATTGGGCAAGAAGAAGGAGTTGTCGGACTTTGCGCTCGAGCGTGCTGAGATCAAATCACCCACGCTTGGGCAAGCACCTCCCGAGGGCGCCGTCGTCCTGATGGATGGTAAGACGCTGGATGCGTGGGACGCGTATCCTCTGAAGTGGAACATTGTCGAAGAAGGCGCCGCCGAAGTCTGCAGCAGCGGAATCGTTACGAAGGAGGCCTTTGGCAGTGCGCAGATTCACGTAGAGTTCCGCACGCCGTTCATGCCCAAGGAGCGCGGCCAGGCGCGCGGCAACAGCGGCGTGTATGTTCAGGGACGCTACGAAATCCAGGTGCTGGATTCGTTCGGGCTGGAACCTGCGGACAACTTGTGCGGCGGTATCTATAAGCAGGCGGTTCCCAAAGTGAGCGCCTGTCTGCCTCCGCTCACATGGCAGACGTATGACATTACTTTCAACGCGCCGCAGTTCGATGCCGAAGGCAAGAAGACGAAGAACGCCACGATTACCGTGGTGCAGAATGGGATAACCATTCACGAGAACTTGGAGTTGAACAGCGCGACACCCGGCGGCGTGTCCGATCAAGAGGCAGCCACGGGGCCGCTCTATTTTCAGAACCACGGCAATGCAGTACGTTTCCGCAATGTTTGGTTGAAACCACTCGGCTAAGGTACGCGCGGGGAAGGCGTTTCTTCGCCTTCCCCGTTCCATTCGCCTTCCGATTCGTCATACCGGTCAAGACAAGTCCGGCAGGGGGTATAGGTTTTGTATTTTTCGTTGGTTATTCCTGCTTATAACGAGGAACAGCGTATAGGGGAGACGCTGGCACACATCCATGAATACGTGACTGCGCAGGCGTACGACTGGGAAGTGATTGTGGTTGATGACGGAAGCACCGACCGGACGTCCGATATTGTTCGAGAGGACTTTCCGTGGGTGAAGCTTGAGACCTATTCGCCCAATCGAGGCAAGGGGCATGCGGTACGTGCCGGAATGCGTTTAGCCCGGGGAGCGTATCGCGTATTCTACGATGCGGACGCATCCACGCCCATAGAGGAAGTTGAGAAGTTATGGCCTCAGTTTAAGTCAGGAGCGGACATTGTCATCGGGTCGCGCGCGATGCCCGGATCCGAAGTGCAGTCGCATCAAGCGTGGTATCGCGAGAACATGGGCCGCATATTCAACGTTATTCTGCGGGCACTGGGACTTACTCATTTCCGCGACACGCAGTGTGGATTCAAGGGTTTCAGCGCCGCGGCCTGCGAGATCGTGTTTACTCGTCAGACCATTGAGGGGTTTGGTTTTGACGTGGAGTTGTTGTACATCGCGGCCAAACATGGTATGCGTGTGGTCCAGGTTCCCGTCCGCTGGCGCAACAGCAAGAAGACCACGGTGAATCCGATAACGGATTCGGCGCGAATGGTTGCGGAAGCCGTGAGCATACGTCTGAAGGATGTCAGGGGACTGTACCGGTAACGTTACCGGATAGGATTGACTTCAGACGCGCGTCTTCATGAACTCATCCCAGAGGTCTTTCCGTACGAAGAGCAAGCGGAACACTCCCGGGCGAAGGGTGTAGGTTTGAGTTTGGTATTCATCGCGCAAATGCGGCGCGATTTGGGGGTAGAGCGTCGAGGGCGCGATGATGAGCGCGGCGTCGCAGTCCTCAGGTATGTTCGGCCAATAGCCCACTTTCGAGAATCGGCGCAGATACCACGGCAAGGGCCAATAGTCGCCATCGGGCGCGATTACGCGGATGAATAGTCCGCGGCCCTCGGGGCTGATCTTGGCGATATCTTCCACGCGATCCGTCATCTTTACGAGCGCGGTCGAGGTATGCGCGTACACGTAGGGGTTGCGCGGGTCGGCGAAGTACTCGAAGTTGGCGCGATAGGTTTGAAGGCCGAGGTGACACACGCCTGCCAGAAGCAGCGCGATGGTCACCCCTGTGGGTATGAGAGGGCGTACGGCGACGATGAGGTTGACTGCGCCAAAGCCCGCCAGAAGTGCCATGGGTTGCAGGAAATTGATGGCACACCAGGGTGTCTTATAGGCGATGATTGAATAGGCCGCGGTTAGTAGCAGGGTGTAGAACGCGAGAAACTGAATCAGGCGATTGCCGTTCTTCTGGCACAGTCCAAAGACAGCCCCGCACCCGGCTAAACCTACGATTAGAGCCTCGCTCCACCAAGGTCCGGCTCCGTTATGAGTGAGAATGAGCAACCTTAGGTAGTAATACCACGGCTTGTCGTGGATATGGCTGCCGTCAGCTTTATGCGCGTAATTGGCGTAGGTGAGAATACTGTCGAGCACCCCGCGTCCATTCGTGAAGAAAGAGGAATAGAAGACGACTGACAGAACAATTGCAGCGGCAACCGCGGCTGCGATGGGCAGGGGGCGAAGATGTGGCCGAAGGGAGAGGAATCGCCCGTCGCGCAGGCGGACCCACGTGAACGTTAGGACCGCTGCTCCGGCCATCGACGCGAAAGCAAGTACACACGTTTCTTTCGTGGCATGCATGAGTCCCGCGCTCGCGCCCGCCACGATAAGCCATCGAGCGGCGTGGCTTCGCGTGTAGCGCCACACGGCCGCAAGTGTCGTGAACGTGAACAGGACGAGCAGTGTTTCCTGGATATAGAAACGGCTGTAGAAGACGAGTGCCGGTGATACGGCCGTGAACAGAGCGGCCCAGAGAGTCGCCCATGTTCCAAGGGCGCCGCGCAGAAGAAATACCAGGGCGACAAGGCATGTGCCTGCCAGCACAGGTTCGAGGCGCAGTGTGGTCTCGGTCAGGCTTTGGCGGTCGAATTGGCCCCTCGCCCAGGCCAGCGGTAACGCCAGATAGTAGAGCGTGGGGCCGTGGTGGTCGATGGGGTCGTAGGTATATTTGCCCTCTTCGAGCAAAATGCTGGTCTTGATGCCCTGGTTGGCTTCATCGCCGTGAAGCGGCCGTAAATCAAGACGCGGTAGCCGGAGCGCCAAGGCCCCGACTACCGCGAGTAGGATAAGGATTCGGACTATCCAGTTTGGGATTCGCCGCGATTCCTTTGTTTCCATTCAGATGTCGGCTTTACTTTCCGTACACTTCCACTTCGGTGTAGTGGTTGGTGTCGTCGGTGGTGTTGCCCTTCGAATACAGGCGGACATAGCGGCCCTTCGCGCCTTTGGCGTCGATCAGACGGCCTTCGTACGTCTCGATGTATTCCTTATCTTTGCCGACGCCAAGACCGGCGGAATTGTCGATGTCGTTGTTGTAGATGGTCGTAACGCCCTTGGTGAATTCGGGGTCGTCGGAGACTTGCACCACCACGTCGAAGTACACGCGGTCGGCGGCATGGAAGTGCCATACAAGAACGGCATAAATTTCGGCAGTCTTTTCAAGATCGATTTGTACCCACTGCACGCCCGTGCCGAGCTCAAGCAGGTAGTCGTTCTGATACCCCTTCTCGCCGTCGGTGACAAAGGTAAGTTTGCCAAGCTTGGGGTTTGTGTCGCTGCTGGTCACTTTCTTGCCCTTGGAGAGGTTCGTGGCATCTTTCGGGGCCATGAACGGGTCGCGGGGCTTGAAGCTCTTCTCTTCCAGGTTCGGGCTGAAATAATCGAGCGGAGTTCCACCGAAGTAGGGCTGCGGCAACTCGATATTCAATGGGGCCAAGTCTTTACCAGAAGCGGCGGCTTCGGCGGCGTTGGCCGTTCCTGCGAAACCCAGTGCGGCGACAAGCCCGAGAGTCAGGGCCAATACGAAGGTCATTTTGCGAGTCAACATCTCGTCCTCCTAAGTAAACCGTGCGGTATGCCTGTGCCCCCTAGTCTGAACGTGGGCATCCAATTCAGACGCACGAGCGGCGGGTGTTATTCACATACCCCCCAATTATGTCTTTTGGGGCAGATCCAAGTCAAATTTGGGATGTGTGCGACTGACCTTGTCACGGCCGGACTCTCTGGTCCTCCTCCGGGGTCAATGCCTTCGGGATCGTGTCTTTAATGGGTTGTCCTCCGTGTCGAGACGAACGAACACCTGTGTTCGCGTCCCCTACACGGGTATACGAATTGAGACAGGCAAACGTCGCGGCGAGAGACCAGAAAAAGCGCCCCCCACTTCACAAGGAGGGCGCAATGCCACGAACTGGAACTCTGGTGGAGTATCAGTCGAATTTACACAGCCGGAAGCCAAAGTCGTAGTAGAGGGATTCCGGAGCCCATGCGTTGCGCTGAGCGGACCTGTTGGAGTTTGCGCCGGGGCTATACCAGCTTCCTCCGCGCAAGATCTTTAAAGTTCCGGTACCCGGACCTGTAGGGTCGGTGACCTTTACGGATGGATAGCCTCCGTACCAATCCTGGCACCATTCCCAGACGTTCCCGCTCATGTCGTAGATTTCGAGAGCGTTTGGCAGCTTTCCGCCGACATTGTGGGCATAGTTGCCGGCGTTCCCGGCCCACCATGCGTAGTTTCCAATCAGGATATCGCCAACGTCTTCGCCCCAGTAGAAACGCCCGGTGGTGCCTGCACGGCAAGCGCACTCCCATTCCGCCTCGGTCGGGAGCCGATATGTATCCGCCGTTGCCGTATTGAGGGCGGAGATGAACGTCTGGGTGTCGTACCAGTCCACGTATTGGGCGGGCGACGATGGGGGATCGTAGGGATCCTCTCCGCCCTCGTTCCACGGCTCGGTGTGCATGATGGCCTTCCACTGCGCCTTGGTGACTTCGTACTTGCCGATCCAGAATCCCTGGGAGAATTCCACTTCGTGTTTAGGCTGTTCCATCGCGCTGGTGCCGGTTTCGCCGGCATTGGTGCCCATGTAGAACGAGCCAGCCGGAACCCAGACCATGGTCAACGGCACTTCGCCGTTTAGGAGCGTCGTGGTTTCGCCATCCGGGTCTGCAATGACATAGTCCGTCTTCGTTTCAGTGTCACTTCCTCCCGATGATTTGACGGTAAGCTTCACGTCATATATGCCTGCCGTTGAATACGTATGCACGGGATTCTGTATCGAACTGGTGGTCCCGTCGCCAAATTCCCATTTCCAGGAGGTAATGCTGGCCTTGCTGACCGTGGACTGATCGGTGAAGTGGGCCTCCAACGGAGCTGCACCGACGCGTGGATTGACTTGAAATGCCGCATTCGGACGTGCTGGTGATGGGCATCCCATCATGGGAACTAAGGAGAGAAACGCAATAACGACAACCGGATACATCGCCGATCGCTTCATTGAACTATCCCCCGTCGCCGATTGACTCGGACGACCCCCTACTGCGGTTATTCAGTTTACAATAGCGCGAATAGCGAAGGGCGTCAATCTCGAATTTTTGTAATATTGTGACAGTATTAATAGTTGTAGGGTTTGTCTTGTGGGGGGACTTCCGCTGAATCGGACCTTCAATCCTTCAGGCTCTTCCCGTATGCCTCCACTTCGACGTAGTGATTGGTGTCGTCGGTGGTGTTGCCATTGGAGTAGAGGCGGACGTAGCGGCCGTGGGCGCCTTGGGCGTCGATTAGCCGACCTTCGAAGTTCTCAACATATTCCTTGTCCTTGCCCGAACCAAGTCCGGCGGAGTTGTCCAGGTCGTTGTTGTAAAACGTGGTGACCTTGTTTGAGAAGGTGGGGTCGTCCGAGATTTGAACGACCACATCGAAGTAAACGCGGTCGGAAGCGTGAAAGTGCCATACGAGTACGGCATAGAGTTCGGACGTTGCTCCCAGGTCGATCTGGATCCATTGGACTCCTGCGTTGAGTTCCAGGAGGAACTCGTTGTGGAAGTCTTTCTCGCCATCGGTCAGGAAGGAGAGTTTGCCGAAGTGCGGGGCGGGATCGCTGCTGGTGACGGGTTTTCCTTTCGCAAGATTGATGGTCCCGATCGGGGCCAGGAACGGCTTGCGGCGCGTGAAGGCCGGCTCTTCGAAATTGGGGCTGGAGTAAACGAGCGGAGTCCCGCTGAAGCTCGGTTGCGGGAGTTCGAGGGCCAGTGGCACGAGGACCGTACCGGATTCCGTTTTGGATTCTGTTGCCTCCAGGCTGCTGGCCCATGTACACATCAGGATAGAGATTGCCAAAACTCCAGTTTGGGAATTCATGTTGGCCCTCCCTCTGGGTGAAGAGACAGGTAGGCTTGCGTCTCCTGTTAGTGTGTACGATCCGGGTGGCCGGAAAATCGCGAGATCCGGAAGCGCCTACCTACGGTATTTCGACGTTTGGCAGCACAGAAGGAGTGCCGGATCGAGGGATGCCGCCTGATGCAGGATCACGTGCATGAGGAAGTCCCCGGCTCTGCGCGGAGCGGGGTGTCCCCGGCGGAGTCGCGGGAAGTGCCCGAGCCTTCTCACGTGGTTCACAGAGTAACAAGAGAAGTAGAGACCTTACGATCGCAAGGAGTGGCAGGGTCAGGAGACCCAGCCACAACAGGGAGGCTCAGGACAACACGTCGCTCCCTGCGCCTCGGCGGCTCTGCACGAGATACGATTACTCCGGCCCCCCCCCTCAATCGTCAAATTACGCGGGGTTGCACCCCAGCCTGGCGAGAGGCAACACGGACGCAGCGTAGCCCGCAACCAAACGGGACTCGACCACGGATGAACACCGATGAACTCCGATAACAGGATCAATCAGGTTCGAAAGACTTCAAACCACGGGGAACACGGGGAACACGGGGAACACGGGGAACACGGGGAACTGTGGACGAGTCCATGTCTTGAAGAGACGGAAATAAGCCGAATTGGAGACTACCTTCTGCGAATAGAGCAAAGAAGGTGACCGGCTGTAGTACGGACGCAGGCAAGATGCCTGCGACACTCGTTTCCCAACCTTCACATGGGTCGAGTGCAAGACAACGATGGAATTCTGCTGGAATCGTCGCAGCCGCTCTCGGTTGCTTCGGACACCCCCTTGCCCCGTCAAAAATGCGCGGGTACACCCTTCTCTGCGACAACGCCCAGGTGCGCGCGGACATTGTCCTTTGTGCTTGGCGGCTTGGATGAATGAACAGTAAGCTCGGACACTTACGACGCCCGCGACAACGAAAGCATGATTGGTTTCCAGGTCCATCCGCTGCGCACCACCGCGTCGATCAAGGGCTGTTTCAGTTCTTGAAGGTTGAACGTATAGCTGTAGGTTAGATCAGTAGTGGGCTTCCAATCGGGACCGAATTGAAGTCCGAGCACACGCTCGTGCTGGTATTGAAAGAACATGATTCCCACGGCGGCTTTCCAACGGATATCCGCGCCGCCGCGGCCCGCCGACCAATCGAACTCGCTCCAGAACTCGCGTACCTTCACGGTGTGATGTGTTTCGTCGAGGCGAAGCGAGAGGCGGTGCGTCCTGCGAAGGCCACGCGCGCGTGCAAGGTCTAGCCAACGGGCATCCGCGTAGCGCCACGTCACATAGACAGTCCTGCCATCGCGGGATGCTTCCACCTGAACCGGTGAATCGGCTTCATTAACGGACAACAGACGTGACCGAAGCTCCTCGACGGAGACCGGGGGTGTACCCGGGGCCGGTCTGGAACTGGAGGCCCACGTGGTTCCCCAGAAGAACCAGCAGACGGCCGCCGCGAGATTCAGAACCAGACCTCCTGCCTTCATCCACCACGGAGCAAACATGCGGTCGAGTGCGAGACCGGCAGCAAGTATGGGCAGGTCAGCCTCCGGGGGGGAGGCGGTAGGCAGGACGCCAAGTGCCGCCACCTGGTAGCCAGAGAGTTTCTCCGGGTCAGCGCCAGTCCACGCCATGAGCATACGTCCTGCGGCAATGACGCGAACGTAATCCTGAGCCGAAGGACGTTGCGCTATCCATCCCGTATGCTCATCTCCGCCAGTCTCCGATAGCTGGAAGAATTGCAGGTAGTTGTGTGCCGCTTGGGTAGCGTTCTCCTCGTCGGGAAATACTGCGGCCAGAACAGTCTCGCCAGACGCTTTGAATGCCAGTTGCGCCACGGATGCACGGTCCAGTACTCCAGGGAATACCTCCTTTGCATCGCGAATCAGGTCCGGGTCGACATCGTCACCAAAGACTTGCTTCAAATCCGCAAACGTATCGTTTTCGATAACGGGTAATGTGGCTGGATCATTGTTGCTCGGAGGGGGAGTTACGGCGGATGACGACGGCAAGTCAGGGACTTTGAGATGGGTCAGATGGTAGACCAGTTGTGGCCCACCCACGATACCCATGAAGACCAGAAAGAACACGATAGGACGAAGGGATTGACCGCTCCGCTTCATCATCCACGAAATCAATCCGCAAACAAGGACAAGAATGACAATGGCTGCCACAACGCCATACAAGATTGGGTTGGCGTCGAACCAGAGCTTAGCAGTCTGCATTAGAGGAGGCGCCCTTTCTTCGAGCAAGAATGAGAAACACGATTGCCACCAGGTTCATGAAAACTAAGACGATGACACCGAGGCCCAGGCTGATAACGAAACCGGCGAGAACGCCTGAATTGCGCGAGTCCTGGTAGTCGATGGCATTCGTGACGCGTAAGGCAGTAAAGAAAAGCCCGATCAGGCACGCAAGGTTTGTGCGGGCCAACAGCCATCCGCGTCGCTGGCGATGTATCGCGACGAACACGAACGAGAGCGGTATTCCAAATACGGGCACGGCATACCACAATGATTCCAGCGAAGCGCTGAACGACTCCGTCGGCGGCACGTTTCGTGAGGCGACGAGACTTACGATCAGATAGACGAATCCCCAATAAATTTCGGGGCCGAGTAGGATTCTTCGAATTGACAACCGGCTACTCCTCTGGCGTCGTCAGGTGATGGACAGCCCGCGTGCGCGGCGGCACATGATGCCGAAGTCTGACGCGCAGGGCAAGGGAGTCGCGAACTCGCTGTGCGGACAAATTGTCTTCGGTGGTCCGGTGCTGCAATACTCGGACACGTTCACGAGAACCGGGCTCAAGTCGACGAAGCGGAGGTGCAAGCATGTTCACGCGATTGGCGATAGTTGGTTTGGCGGGTTTGGCGGTCATGAATCCTGTTTTCGCGGACGATGCAGCGAAACCTATACGGGTGCTGATCGTTACGGGGGGACATGACTTCGACCGCGCGGAGTTTTTTGCTGCGTTCGACTCGATGAAGGGAATTGCCTGGAAGGAGGTGCAGCATCCGGCCGCAAACGATTCGTACACAAAAGAGGCGGCCGCCGCCTACGACGTCGTTGTCCTCTACGACATGGTTCAGGAAATCACCGAAGAACAGAAGCAGAATTTCATCCGCGTTTTGAAGGAAGACGGAAAGGGCCTCGTGGCGCTGCATCATTGTCTGGCGAGTTATCAGGCGTGGCCCGAATACACCAGCATCATCGGCGGCAAGTACTTCCTTGCCGACGTGGTCGAGAATGGGAAAGTAGTGCGTCCAGGAAGCACCTACGATCACGATCAGGATCTAAACGTCCAGATTCTGGATCCCGCCGATCCCATCACCAAGGGTGTGAGCAATTTTGTCACGCACGACGAAGCGTACAACGGGTTTGACGTCTCCAAAGACGTTAAACCTCTGTTGCGCGTGGAGCATCCTAAGTGTGGACCGATTGTCGGTTGGTCGCATGAATACGGGAAGGCGCGTGTTGCTTACATCATGCTTGGACATGACAAGAAGGGCTATGACAACCAAGGCTTTAAAGCACTGGTGCACAACGCCATTCTTTGGGCTGCGAAGAAGGATGGCGAGGCGAAGCCCTGAGCGGGTCGTTTCGGTTGCCGCGAACGGAGCGTAGTTCCAGAGAATCCTGAAAGTAGCGGGTCTCCAGGGGCAGCCCAAGTTGCTTTGAACGTTCGACTTCTGTCAGGCGGGCTCGTTGACGGGCGTAATGCAGTGCGCATAAAATGAATTAGGTGGATGCAATGATGAATCAGAGGCCCGCAATAAGGACTTCCAAAGTCTTGCTTCACAGCCGGCTTGTGCGCGGCATGTGTTTGTCATTCCTTGCCTTATTCGTCGCGTCGCCCACAGCTCTCCAGGCACAATCCGAAGACCCGTTTGTGGTCATCTGTCCCATCCGTTCCGAAATCCACGATGGCGTGAGCGTGCTTGTGACGCGGGCCGTGGAAAAGGCGTGGAACGCTCAGGCCATTATCTTCATCCTGGACACGCCGGGTGGCCGCCTCGATTCCGCGCTGAATATTGTGGATACCATACTCAAGGCGCCGTGCAAAACCATCGCTTTCGTGGACGGCATGGGCGCGATTTCCGCGGGCGCGCTGATCAGCTATGCCTGCGACGAGATCATCATGTCGCCGACCACCAACATTGGCGCATCGCAGGTCGTGTACATGTCCGAAGAAGGGATGATGCCTGCCGGTGAAAAGGAGACCTCCTTTCTTCGCGCCAAATACGCGGCCCTCGGCGAGGAAAAAGGTCACAATCCCGATATCGGCATGGCCATGGTCGATAAGGACATCGAACTGATTGCCATTCCGCGCGGCGACGGCAAGTTCGACGTGCGTGCCACGACGCCGTCGGAGAAATCGTCGTCGGGAGAAACGTCCGCCGTTGAGAAAGTCATTGACTCCCTGTCCGAAGCGACAGGCACTCCGCTCGAGCCGCTCAAGGATTTGGCCCGGGACATTACGGAGGGCGTAACTACGCAGGAAACGCCCGAGGTTCAACCGGAGGAGGCAACTCCGCTTCAGGGAGAAATCATCGATACCGCTGACAAATTGCTGACGCTGACGCCACAGCAAGCGGTGATGTACGGACTTATCAAGCAGACCGCTCACAATATTGAAGAGGTCAAAGCCGCCTACAGCCTGGAAGGCGCGCGCAACATCGAAATCGACATGTCGTGGAGCGAGTCGTTCTTCGGGTGGCTGGCAAGTCCAGGTGTTGCGGGTATCCTGTTGCTCTTGGGCGTGGGCGGTATTTACCTCGAAATGAAGACGCCCGGCTTTGGACTCCCCGGTGTCGTTGGTATCGTATGTCTCACGCTGTTCTTCGGTTCCCGGTACATGATCGGTATGGCCGACTGGTTGGATATCGCCCTCGTAATTATTGGCGTATGTCTGGTTTTGGTAGAGATCTTCTTCATCCCTGGTTTTGGGTTGGTGGGTGGAATTGGCATTATTTGTGTAGCTGCGGGTCTTATCATGTCGCTTACGTTCACCGACTTCACATTGCCCCAATACAGTTGGGAATTCGCCCGGCTTCGCGACGCGGGAATGACCGTTACCATCGCATTCGTTACCATGACTCTTTTTGTAATTCTGAGTTGGAAGTATCTGCCGCAGACGCCGCTGTACAGACGCATCGTCATGGGGGCTGAGCTTACCCCGGAAAAGGGATATACGGTTCAGTCGCCTGCGGAGAGCGAGGAATACGTTGGACTGCGAGGAGTAGCTACAAGCATGCTGCGCCCGGCAGGCCGTGCCCGCTTCGGCGACCAGACGCTGCTGGTCGTGTGCAACGCTGAATTCATTGAAGCAGGCACGCCAATCGAAATCATCGAAGTCAACGGCAACCGCTATGTTGTCGATCGCATTCGGGAAGACGCGTGATAAGGGGGACGGCATGACCATGGATGTGCGCGTATCGTTGATTCGCATGCTTCAGCAGCTTCACAGCGACATGCTCGTTATTCAGCAGCAAGGCGCAGGGTACTACAGTTGCACTCCGTTTGCCCGCCGCTACAATAAGCTGCTGGAACAGGCGCGAAAGCTATTTACGAGTACCCACGGCTTAATCGAGACTTTTGAGGATATCGCCGAGAACGACCCCAAGGATCCGGCAGACAAGATGAAGGTGGTGCAGGCGATACGCGTGGAGATAGGCCAGCTTCTTACGCTGCTCGAAAGCACGGGCGAGGTCACGTCATGATTTGGTGGGCCATACTGTTCTTTCTAATTGGTATCGTCATGATCATGGCGGAGTTGATTTTGCCCGGATTGGTCTGCGGTATCCTCGGTACGGCCAGTCTTGTCGCGAGTTGTGCCATAGCCATTTCGTGGCGGCCCGATCTCGCCGTACCGATCATTATGGCTGAGGCGTTGTCGGCGATCGTGTGCGTGATTGTAGGTTTCTATATGTTTCCCAAGACGCCGTTTGGCCGCGCAATGATACACAGCAAGACATTGAGCCCCGAGAGTGGCTGGGTGTCCGACGAGTCGGATGAGACATTGGTCGGCGCTTTGGGCGAGGTCTACACGGCGCTCAGGCCCGCGGGCTCGATCATGGTGAGAGGAAAGCGCATTACGGCAGTCTCGAATGGCGAGTTCATCGACGCGGGCGTTGCCGTGCGCGTGATAGAGGTCAGTGGAAACCGCATTGTCGTGGAGCCTGTAGGCAAGTAGTTGCGAGCGCAGGCGTTCCGCACGCGCGGAGATTTGTGAAGCTCAGCTGCAGCACCGGATCGCGCGGCTGTAAACCGAAGAGAGGTGAGAAGAATGGACATTTTAGTAGCTTTGATCGCCATCGCGGTCGGAATCTTTGTCATCATGTTTCTCGTTGTACTGGTGACGTTCTTCAATCTGTTCATTCAGGCATGGTTGT
>JAIBAQ010000162.1 GCA_019695095.1 Candidatus Hydrogenedentota bacterium | reverse complement strand
GCGCTTGCCGCGCTGCTGCTCGCGTTGTGGATGGTCGACAACACCGTCAACGCCATGTTCAACCCCATCTACCTGCTCATGGCCGGCGGTCTCGCGGGCATGACTCCTATTGTGTTCGTGCGCGCCCAGCGCGCGGTTCGCATCCCAAAGCCCGCGCCTCGCGTACCCGTGCGCAAAAAGGTCAGGGAAGTGGCCGCGGAAGGGTGATGTTAAACTGACAGCGATTAGTTTCATGTGCAATGAAGTAAGGAGGCGCTTCAATTCAAAAAACTGAGTACTCCAATTGTGCATTCCCGAGTTTATTCGAAAGTTACAAACAGACGCGCGAGCACAAGTCTATCTTTGACTATCATCATTGAGTGTTGCCAAACTACTTGCCACATCTGCGATTTCAATGCGTCCCCTCCCGCGAATTGAGCGACTGTTATTTCTATTGTTGCGGAAGTTGGAGTTCAAAAATATCTATGACATACTCTTGGGAACTAGAATCGCTGATCTTCAATGCATACTCGCCGTTCTTTTCCAAGATCTTGAAAGCTTCCTGAGGAGGACAGTCCGAAGAGAGTCGTGCAATAGGCAGTTTTGCCCCGACTTTGAATACGTCAATTTTGAGTGTATTTGCCGGACTACCGCCGCGAGAATACCAGTCTATACGCCAAAGTCTTGATTTTACAGTAAAAGGATATCGATCAATATCCTGAGTTCCGTGAATTCTATAAATTTGTTTAGCCTCGATACTAGGTAGAAAGTCTTGAGTGGCAACAAGATCCAGTAGATTCAGTCGACTAATTTTGTCTGACAGCATACGTTCATCATCTGCGGCAATCGTTGCTGCCGTCCCCTCTTCATTTATGGATCGACGCTGCTGAGCGATTATCTTGTATCGTTCTTCCTGTAATTGCCGTACGTCTTCCTGATGTGCGCGCCTCCTTGCGTTATATGTCTCTGAGACTGTCGCTGCCGCACCATTGACCCTGTCAAGATCCATCATCGCTTTGAACATATACTCATTCATCAAAGTTGCCGATATCTCCGCAGAATGCTCTTGACCTGTCGCAGCCTCCGCAATGGCGTCTTTTGCATGGCTTCCAGCTAGTTGCGAATTCCACCTAAGTTCGGGATCGCTGTAGATGACGGACTTTGAAAAATCTTCGGATAGATTCTCCCTTGTAATTGCTAACTGTTTTCCTGCAATCCGCCCAGAGTTATCTTCCAGAGATTGAGTCGCAGACTGAGTGTTCGCATTTTTTTGAGCAAGAAGTTCAGAGTAACCTCGCCTAGAGCCGGAATATAGGCGCGAGTAGTAGCGTCGAATAGACGCTCGATACGTATCGGGCAAGGACTTCCATTTTTCAACTTCGGCCTCGAATTGCGCGATATCGAAGAGTTTATTGAATTCTTTGTATTCTTGAAGAGCCTTATGGGAGTCCTCGACTGTCTGCTTAGGAGAATTCTGCTCAATAATCACCTTCATGGAGTTTTTGTCGGAGCTTTTTCCCGGACCGATGGCTTTCAAGTACTCGGGCGCTGGTTCAAATTGTGAATCAATGCCGCAAAGGCCCTGTGAGAGTAGCTCTGTATTAAGTAACTCTCCGGAAGGGAGACTAAGTTCAACGTAGGACAGACCCTCTATTGTCATTACTGACTTGACCGTTACCTCGACGTCATTAGTTTGTTCTAGGATGAAGTTCTTTGACTTCTCTTGGGCTTGTTTGTCCAGGTCGTCACAACATACTCCGTATAGCGCGACGAGATACTCGCCGCCCGAAGTAATTAACTTGACAGCATCTCCCCCGTGGACAGACGCGACGCGTCCCTTAAACTGGATGGCGGGAACCTGCAAAGAAGGAACGCTCAAAGATGTGACTAGACAAACAGATAACAGAGTTGCTGATATGTGCATCATGAATCTGCCCCCTGCACTATATAGAATGCCTTTCCAGTGTTTATAGCACAACTAGAGGTGACGTGTAAACTGGGGGGCTATATCTCCAGTTAATCAATGCTATTGAGTTGGCCTCCCATCGGTGCTTCCGGGTCGTGACTCTAGGCTGTATCTCAGTACTAAGATGGACCTAGAAATCATGGCGATAACTACATCAGGGACAACTGCCAAGGAGGGATTGAGCACTAGGCTTGGAGCCCGATAGGAATCATCGGTAGAGTAGGGCATGGATTATTGAGGAAAGGCGTTCGGAACTGAGCGCTTACTCCGAGAACCTGAACGAATAGAGCTTTCCTCGGACAAGACGTATGTAAAGTCGGACGGGGGAGCCTGCGAGTTTGGAGACATCGGTGCTGCCGTTCCAGTAGACGGCTTGGTCGAGGTAGTTGCCGCCGATTTCTTCGCATTGGGCGAGTTCGAAACCGGGAATCGGTTTGCCGTCTGCGTCGCGCAGTTCGACGAAGGCGGTGCCCATCGCGCCGGTATCGATGTTGAGCCGGAGCGAACTGCCGGCGAACACGATAGGCGGAGTCTCCAGCCAGCCGCCGTCGGGACCGGCGTCGGCGGAGAAGAATCCGTCGACGCGTTGCCGCACGGCGCCGATGCCGCCGAGGTCTTTCACGCCGGCGTATTCCTGGCGCACGACGGTGCTGTCGTGGGTCATGCCGCTGGACACGTAGTATTGATAGAGGTAGTTGCCGTGGCGGGAAACGCCTGGGGCCATGACGGCGTACCAACGATCCCATTCGTCGGCAAGTCCGGTCGGGTAATACGGTTCGCGGCTTGGGCGCAGCCACTCAATGCCGTCGCGACTAACGGCGATCTGCGTCTCCAATAGTCCAAAATCTTCCCACTGCCCTTCGACACGCGGCCGGACAAAGGGTTGGCGATTCGGGGCGAAGTGCCGGAAGTTTGCCGTGAACATCAAGTAGACATCCTGCGCGTATGGGTAAAGGGTCGCTGCGCTGTAATACATGTCCGAAAAGGGGTCGTCGTGTTCGTCGGCCTGCAACACGACGGGCGCGTTCTCCGGCGCATTGAACGGATGGGGCAGCGGTACATCCGTGTACGGCCACGGCTTGAGCGGGTCATCGGTTTCAATGCGCGCGATGCGGCGCTGGTTCTCGGAGCCAATCGCGAGGGCGCGCGTATAGATCACGTACTTGCCGATACGCGCGTCCCACCAGACGACGGCTGGGTTGTCCGTGTAGCGCGGGTATATGCGGACGCCTTCGGAAAAGGTGAGGCCGTCGGCAGAGTAGCTGGCGTAAACGCCGTCGGTGTCCTTGTTCGACGGGTTGGAGAGCTGGATGTTGAAGAGTTTGTAGCGTCGCGACGTATCGCTCTCGTGCGGGTCCAGAAAAACCGTCGCGAGAACCCTTCCCTGCGAACCAATGCTTCCAACATGTTTGAACTGCAACCCGTCCTCGCTCTCGTACACGTCGAGTCCGTCCGAGCCGGTATAGAGTCGCGTCTTGCCGTCGATATCGTAAACGCGGCTGACGTGGGCGCGAATGTAGTTGCCGCTTTCGTCGCGGATACGCCCGAGTTTTTGCGCTTGGTTCATGCGTAATTCGATGCCCTCGCCGTTGGCAATGAACCGGCGGTCGATGAAGAGTTGCGCGCGGTTGCCAACGTCAACGGGCTCCAGCGCAAGCGCGCACGCCGCAGATGCGAGAAACGCTATCAAAACCAGACGAAGCATCGTGAAAACCTCTGCTTTTCGCTTCGGACACGAGATAACTCAGCGCGCACATAGTATCGTGTTCCGGGCGTGAAACTCTTCCAACTGGGTAGAGAATGCACGCGCACGTATAAACCCTGATCGAACATGCCGCATCCTATTGCCGCAGGGGCGCGTTGCTGGATTGAGTGATGCAGCGTATATCGACGTTGCCGGTGGTTGTGCGCGGCGTGCTGTATCGATAGGATAGCGTCGTTTGATTGCCGTATCGCGACGCAGGAGGGTTGTCCATGATCGTGAATGTCACTAGACGACGCTTTGTGCGTACTTATTGGGCTTCATTTGCGACTGTGGCCCTTTGCGTAGCGGCACAAGCGCAGATCATTGCGCTGGACCGCCCGGCACAAGGTCAATTCATAGTCGACCGGGCCGGGCTGGTGTTGCCCGGCGACGCGGAACATATCCAGTCGGTGTGCCAGCGGCTGCTGACCGAAAAGGGCGTGCCCGTCATTGTCGTGACGATCAATTCAATGCGTGACCACGGTGCGCCGGACCTGCGTATCGAGACGTTTGCCACGCTGCTGTTCGATCAGTGGGGTATCGGAAGCCAGGAGCGCAACCTTGGCGTATTGCTCGTGGTCTCGAAGAACGACCGCGTTTCGCGTATCGCGCTCGGAGCCGATTGGGAGCGGAAGGCCGATCAGGACGCGCAACGCATTATGAACACGAATATCATTCCGGAGTTCA
This sequence comes from Candidatus Hydrogenedentota bacterium, assembly GCA_019695095.1. Classification (NCBI taxonomy): domain Bacteria; kingdom Pseudomonadati; phylum Candidatus Hydrogenedentota; species Candidatus Hydrogenedentota bacterium. The sequence goes on along the minus strand of JAIBAQ010000162.1, from coordinate 8,848 downwards.
AGGCGGGGCGTTTCTCCGACGGCATACGCGCGGGCGTGGACGCGCTTGAGTCGCTCGTGCGGCGGCGCGATGCCCAGCAATCCGCAACTGCCGTGACGCAGCCACAAACGACGATGCCCGACAGCGCGCCCGCGCAGCCGATCGATCCGCAACACCAACCCGTGCACCGGGCTCAACATCCACCGATGACAACCCATTCGAATTCGTTTCCCGTCAATTCATACCCTCGGACGACATACTCCTCTTCCGGCAATTCATCTGTGGGTATGTTCGGTATCGCCATTGCCATTGCGGTAGTGTTCGCCATTGTGCGCGCCATAACGGGAATTGGCGGCTCCGGCCGGTGGACCGGCGGCTACTATGGTCGAGGCGGAGGCGGGTTTACAACGGGTTTCCTTCTCGGGTCGAATCTTGGACATCACCACCACGGCGGGGGAATGTTTGGCGGCGGCGGTTTTGGAGGCGGCGGCGGAATAGGAGGAGGGGGCCATCGCGGGGGCGGTTCGTTTGGCGGCGGTTCGTCGCGAGGCGGCGGCGCAACGGGAAGTTGGTAGGGGGATATGTTTGCCATGCAACGCGCTTCGAGATTCTTTACGGACGATCAGCGCAAGGCTATTGAACAAGCAGTAGCTGAAGCCGAATCCAAGACCAGCGCGGAGATTGTTCCGGCACTTACGACGGCTTCGGGCCGATACGATCGCGCTGAAGACATAATCGGATTGTGCTTCGGCGTGATTGCCCTTGCCATCGCGTGGTTGTCGCTTCGCAACGCGCCGGCGGAGACGGATTGGGGGATTGCGTGGGGACGCTACGAACTTCCCGCCTTGATCGCCGCGTTGGCTCTCGGATGGTTCCTGGGCGTCGTTGTGGCGATGCGCATCGCGTGGCTTCGAAGACTTTTCACACCGCGCGGACAAATGCGCGCCGAGGTCAATCTCGGCGCACGGCAAATGTTCTTTGACTGGCGTGTTCATCGCACCGCAACGGGGGCGGGAGTGCTCGTGTACATTTCGTTGTACGAACGCATGACAGTCGTCCTCGCAGACGAAACGGCGTTGGGCGCGCTGGGCCAGCAACGTATCGACCAGTTGTGCGCGGAACTTACGCCAATACTGCGTTCTTCAGAACCGGCCGCCGGCCTGTGCCGGTTTCTGAACCAGCTTGGCGACGAACTCGGCGCGAAGCTGCCGCGAGCAGCAAACGATGCTAATGAGCTGCCGAACGGGCTCGTACTTATTGACTAAGATGCGGGAAAGTGCTCCGCTGTCCGGGAAGCCATACCTCAGTAATTGACGCTATATTCGTTGTTCTTTCTCAAGAATAGCAGCCAATTCCCGCAACAGCGCAGCGCCGTCGCCCCGATAGGCGCTTCCGTGCTGGCAAGCGAGTGTCTTAGGGTTCAGCGACGCGAGCCGCTCCAGAATCGATGTTGTGTTGGTGGCATGGGCGTAGTAATCCAGGGGCTTGCGCAAGGCTTCGCTCGCCGAGAGGATCTCCGATTCGGTGACGGGAGGTGTATCCGCGCCGCCTTGGGTAAACAAGTCGCCGCAGAGCAACGTACCGCTCGTCTTGTCGAATAGGATGCCGCAATCCCATCCATGAGGGACGTGAGGGGTATAAATCCACTGCCATGTCTTCTTTCCCGTGGAGAACTCTTCGCCGTCACCCAAAGCACGGGCGGGGCGAACCGCAAAATCGGTGAGAGACGTCATGACGCTGATGTAGCTCGCAAAAGGCACCGCTTCTGGCGCTACGCCAAGAAACTCGTTCACCGCACCCGACTCGTCGCCCTCGAAGTGCGAGTAGCCCACGTGCCGGATGCTGTGCAAAGGAATAACCTTCGAGATAGCCTCGGATACGAAAGGAAACCACCTGCGCCATCCTGCATGAAACACCATCGGTTCATCATCGACGATCAGGTACTGGCTCAGATTGAAACCGCCAGGGATGCCCTCCGTCCGCAAAGGCGTGTTGATACGGTAAATCCCGTCTGCTACTTCGTCGATACACGTGCCGGTATGTGCATTGGTTTGCATGGGAATCCTCCTCGATGAGATGGGAGTGGCACCAGGTGAACTTGCAATGCTCACTGTAGCACAACCTCATAGGATTTCCATACGGGATTGGTCAAACCGCGCACACGGGCATGTTCGTCGCACCCAACAAGAGTAGGTGCTAATGGGAGTCGCGAAAGCCGGATCTTCAGCGCTGAATGCGACGAATTGGCGATTGCTCACATACAACAGGCAGGAACATGCGCTTGCATCTGATGAATTCTGGCCGTATGCTTTTGGAATTCAAAACCGCATCATCTTCGCGCAATTTCGCGCGGAAGGAGGGAGAATCTCATGGCGAAGACGAAGGGGGTATATCGGTTCACGTTCGGACCCTGGAACATCGATGAAGGGGCTGACCCATTCGGACCGACTGTACGTACGCCGATTCCGTTCAAAAAGAAAGTCGAGTTTGCCAAGCAGTACGGCTTCAAGGGCATGCAGTTTCATGACGATGATGTCGTTCCCGATCTCGATGGCAAGTCAGCTTCGGAAATTGCGAAAGAAGCGAAGAAGGTCAAGCGCATGCTGGACGATGCCGGTCTCGTGGCCGAGTTCGTCGCGCCGCGTTTGTGGTTTGCGCCGGAGACGATTGACGGGGGATACACCAACAACTCGGCGAAGTGCCGCACCTATGCGATTGAACGTACCAAGAAGGCCATCGACATCATGAATCTCGTCGAAGCCGACGCGGGCATGGTGCTGTGGCTGGCGCGCGAAGGAACGTACATTCGCGAAAGCAAGAACTCGCGCGTGCAAGTGCTTCAGATTCGCGATGCCATCAACGAATTCCTCGCCTACGATCCCAAGTTGCGCATCATGATCGAGCCGAAGCCGAATGAACCGGTGGACAGCGCAATCATTTCGACCATTGGGCATGCGGTTGGCCTGAGCTACATGACAAGCGATCCGAAGCGCGTCGGCGTGTTGGTGGAATCGGCGCACTCGATTCTTGCGGGTCTCGATCCGGCCGACGACATGGCGTATGCGCTCGCGCACGACAAGTTGTGGAGCGTTCATCTGAACGACCAGAGCGGTCTGAAATTCGACCAGGACAAGTCGTTCGGTTCGTACAACCTGCGCCGCGCATTCAATCAGATTCGCGTGTTGGAAGAATACGGCTACGGGCGCAATGGCGAATGGGTCGGGCTCGATGTAAAGACCATGCGCACGCAGAAGCAGGCCGTTTCATCGAAGCACCTGAAGAACAGCAAGGACACATTCCTGTTCCTGCTCGAGAAAGTCGTTACCTTCGACACAAAACTCGAAGCACAACTGATCAAGGAACGCGACTACGAAGAACTCGACCGTTATATCCTTTGCCACCTCATGGGTAAGCGTTACTAACCGCTTGGATTGACGGACGTTTTCCCCTGTATTCTAGTGCAGGCTTCCGGTGAACCCGGGAGCCTGCACTCCGTTTTCGGGCACGTGTGAAGGCTGCAAAATACTGGGAGACACGATTCATGCCTATTGTCGATTTCGGCCTCAAGGATCGAATTGCCGTTGTGACCGGAGCAAGTCGTGGAATTGGAGAAGCCATCGCGCGCGGCTTCGCGGAACAGGGCGCGACTGTTGTGTTGTGTTCGCGTAAGCAAGAAGGACTCGATGCCGTGGCCGAGTCGATCCGGAAGGACGGAGGAACGGCTATTCCCATCGCGTGTCATACCGGGCAGACTGCCTCAATTGAAGCGCTGTACGCGCGGATACGAGCGGAATTCGGGCGGGTCGATATCCTCGTGAACAATGCGGCCACAAATCCCTATTTCGGTCCCGCTATCGACATCAGCGAAAGCCAGTTCGACAAGACGTTTGAAGTGAACGTCAAGGGATACTTCCTGATGGCGCAACATGCCGCGCGACTGATGGTGGAACAAGGAAAGGGGTCTATCATCAATATCGCGTCCATCGCGGGAATCTCGCCGCCGCCGATGCAGGGCATCTACGGCGTGACGAAGTCCGCGGTCATCGCAATGACCAAGATGTTCGCCAAGGAACTGTCCGGGGCGGGCGTGCGCTGCAACGCGATCGCGCCGGGACTGGTCGAAACGAAATTTGCGTCCATGCTCATCGAGTCGCCGGAGATGTACGAGTACTTCACCAATCGGACTCCCATGGGCCGCCATGCGCAACCCAACGAAATTGTCGGCGCGGCAATCTACCTTGCGTCGGATGCAGCCTCGTACACGAGTGGCGCGGTGATCACATGCGACGGCGGGTACAGCGCGTAGGGCGCGTCGTTCATTCTTCGGTCAGATCCCCGGCAGGCAATTCCTGGGCCGTGCGCCGAATTGTGAGAATTAGCGCTTGCTTGGGGCCCACTCGATAGATAATGCGGTGATGTCCGTAGAGTAGCTCACGGAACTCATCGAGGTTAAGTTCGGGGAGCTTCTTGCCAGAGTGCGGGAACCTCCGAAGGATAGAGGCTCTTTTGAATAATCCCTGTACCCATTTTCGAGCGGCAGTTGGATTGTCAATGGCAATGAAAGCCGCTTCGTCGCCTGCGCGCAAGATGGCCCGTTCTGACCATACTAGTTTCACTTGGCAAGCCTGGCTAGAACGCTCTTCCTGGCTTCGGAATGGGACCTGATATGTCCGGTGCGCTCTTCTTCAAGCGCTGCCTGGATGTCCTTGAGAACGGATAGTTCTTCCATCAAGTCTTCGTATGCCGAAACATCGAGAAGGACTGCTGCGCCACGGCCATGTTGTGTCAGCAGCAAGGGTCTGCCTGTACTGCGAAGTCGCTTCATCAGGGTGGCCGAATTCGCGCGGAATTCAGACAGAGGACGGACGTCCTCTTCGAGGTTTACACGAGGCATAGATTGTCCTCCTTTGGTACGTTTAATTGTACCAGAAACGGACCGATCAATGGACATCTCGCGCCTGATAGTATATCTCAGCATGCGAAACTCGGGAGTCAGGGCTTGGACTATGAACATTCTCAAGACCGCGATCTTCACGCTAACAGTCCCGGGTGCGGTGGTAGTCTACGTGCCGTGGCTACTCTTGCCGCCGGACGCGAAGGTGTGGCCTCCATCGAGTGGACCGCTAGCGTGCGTGGCGCTAATGCCCATGCTCTTCGGCGCACTCATTCTTCTTTGGTGCGCGACAGATTTTGTGCGTGTAGGCAAAGGAACGCCTGCACCGATCGATCCGCCGAAGGAGCTGGTCGTCCGGGGGTTGTATCGCTACAGTCGTAACCCGATGTACGTGGGTGCGGTGAGCGCGCTTCTGGGTGAGGCGCTGCTATTCCAGTCATGGACCTTGTTTGTCTACGCTGCGGTCTGCGCAGTAATCATGCACACATTCGTCGTCTTATACGAGGAGCCCACGCTCCGCAAGAAGTTTGGCCCTGCCTATGAAGCCTATCTGGTACACGTGCCGCGCTGGTTGGGCAAGGTGAAGTCGCGCAGTTCCGAAGTCTAGGGAAGACTTCATCTGACAAATGATACGTACAATCCCTTCAGAACGGATAAAAATCGTGCTTTTGTCCCAAAGGCTTGAAGACCCCTTGCGTCCATGACGGACCGTTGATCTTGCCTGTGTACGCGGTGCCTTCTTTGAGCCCAAGACTCTGAAGCATGTCTGCGCGTTCTTTGATCGTGCATTCGCCTTCTCCCTGTGGGGTACTCCATCGAGGGATGAGATAGAGCACAAACAGTTGAGCAATCTCTCCGGCGGGGACCTTCCTGTCCCCCAAATCCAGCAATATTCTGCTTGCCTCGAATTCGAGGCGGTCGTCTACGAGTTTGTATGTGACGTCTTCCGTGAAGTTGACATCGCGGACGTAGCCACTTTGAGTTACCTGCTCCGCCGCCGGTATCCACCTATCGCTCCAGACACGGTCATTTGCGGCGATCTTCTTATGTAAACGCTCCTCCTTGGCCGACCACTCGTAGGTGATTTCCTTGTGCCAGAACAGTCCAGCTCCCAATTGTTCGCGCGCCAAATACCCCTCCCGCAAAGATTCGGTCAAACGCTCACCTTCTAGTCGCAGCACGATGTTTGCCTGAGCAATGAATGCGCCGCTGCCGACAAGAAAAGTCCTCCACGTAATCCAAAGCCATTTGTCTTCTTCAAGCCAGACTATCTTGAGCGTTTCCTCATTGAGTCCATCATTGTCAAACCCTTTGGTTTGCTCGTCATTTGCGCGGCGCGGCCCCAACTCTACACGAAATGGCGTGTCCTTGAACGCGAGCACGTAGTCCCATTCGGTTGAGTCGCTCTTGGTGACGACGTTTTCGCGGATGAGTTCGTACTGCGATATGTCGAGAGCAAGAGCCGAATACGAAGAGGCAATTAGACAGAGCGCAATAAGCTTGGGCATAGAGTTCTCCTGATCGCTAATTAGGAAGAGGTCGCGGAGGACCTTGAAGCTGCAATCGCTGCGGCGGCCTCCGTGATGACATCTTGTTGGCTCTTGCCACGTACGGAGACTAAGGAAGTGGGTGCGCCCATGCCGTAGCCATGGAGCGGGTTGTGCCAAAGGATTCCGCCGGTTAAGGGGTCTAGGCAGTAGATATATCCGTTGGTGGACACGATGAGCCGGTCGCCGTCGAGCAGCATGGTCACGTATCCGGACTTCATGTCGTTGTTCGCCCAGACAATTTCGCCGGTATCGCGATGCAATGCCAGTGCGTATCCGTTCAAACCCACAAACACGAGATCGTCGATATTCATGGTCACGCTCCCCGGTTGAGACTGAGTGGAAGCATAGTATAACAGGTAGATGAAACGGATTCAGGGGAGTTGGTCATACGTATAGAATTGCAGGCCACGCTCGTGTGTGTCTTTGAGTACACCCTCCAACGCTTCGCGAGAAATATGGTTCTTTGCGTCTCCGCCGATACTGTGAGCGTAGAGCACGAGGACCTCGTTGCGCTTCTTCGCGCGCTTGAGTGCTTCGCGGATTTCGTCGGGCAGGCCTTGTTTATCGGCTTCTCCCGCGTGGTCTATGCCGCGACCGTTGAGACAACCGCGCTTTTCCACGTCGCCGATGGGAGTGAACAATGCATCACATTCCGCGAGGCGCTGCCCTTCTCTCAGGCTCGATCCCGTGCGTAGATGGCGGAAGACGCGTATCAATGCCGCGTCAGTGGCATCATTGCTTTGGCTGTTCGGATACGCGAACGCAGTGGGGCGAAACCCCGAGCCAACCATGAGGTTTACGGCGGGTATGATTTCGTCGACGAGGTACTGTTCCGCCGAGTGATCGCGGACATAGTCAACGGCCTTGCGGTGGCGAAGTCCGTGACAACCGATGGCGTGGCCAGCCTCTTGAAGGCGGCGCAAGCCCGCAACTTGATCTTCCGTCAGCTTATCGAACTGAGTGACAAAGAACGTGGCGTGGGCGCCGTACTTCTCGAAGAGAGGCATCGCGGAGACCCATTCGGCGACGTGCGCATCGTCAAAGGTCAGCACGACGCCCGCTTTCTTAATCGGCGCGGCAGACGCGGCATTGACAACTTTCTTGATCGGAAGTGACATAAACACGATCTTCTCTTTGTACTTTGTCATGCCCGCTTCAAATAGACACCCAACGCGCCTGCGGTCAACTATCGCCAGGCTTGAATAGCCCGCTGGTCCCGCGTGCAGGACGACTCCCTCGGACCACTGATTGCCATTGTCCAGACTTGCGCGAACGGTCAGCCTTTCCCGCTTAACGCTCGCGGCGTTTGAGAACAGCAAGCAAGGTTTTCCCTTGTACTTCGCGGCGACGAGACTGCCTTGGCAGACCGGATCGATGAGGGCGGGGTCCAGAACCGGGTCACTCCACGTGACGCCGCCATCGCGGCTCCACGAAACGGCTCGCCGCTTGGGCTCATTCTTGTTTCGCAGGTTGATGCACAGGACACCCGGCTCGACTTCGGCGACGGTACACTCGTTGGCATTGGGGACCCTATCGGGGATAAGGCCGCCAGGATGCCACGTGGCTCCGTGGTCGTCGCTGATGATGCACGCGGAACGATAGACCTTGTCGATGGTCTCGTTTAACCAAATGGGCAACACCATGCGGCCGCTCCCCAATTGTATTCCGTTGACCGGTCCGGTGCCGATGCGCGTCCATGGAAACGGAAAGGACCGTAATGACTCGGTGATTTCCCGAGGCGCGCTCCACGTAGCGCCGTCATCCGCGCTCTGCGTGACGAATGCCCGTTCGTTGTTGCGCGTGAATGCCAGCCAAATGATTCCTGTCGATTCGTCGACGACGGGGCACGGATTGCCGATGGTGATCTCCGCATCGCCGCCTTCCTCGTGAATCAATTGCGTTTCCTGCCAGGATTTTCCCCTGTTGAAGCTACGCTTGAGCAGTAGGTCGATGTCCCCCCTGTCGGATGCGCTGTTCTTGCGTCCCTCGCAGAAGGCGAGGAGAGTTCCCGACTTTGAAGCAATCAACACCGGGATACGGTACGTGTGGTAGCCGCCCTGCCCAGCGATGAAGACGTCGACAGGCGATGGCTCTGGCCCCAAATTCCGTGCCTGACACCACGCTGCCGGAACGAAACCAATCCAGAAGACAGCAAGAATCGTTCTGAATGTACGCTTTACCACTTTCAATCCCCTAAGACCGATTCAGACTCCCCAAATGCGAGGCGCGTTCGACGCAGGCGGACTCCGTCCGTTTGACTGTCGGCACCTTCCTCGCGTAGACTACCACAAACTGGCAGCGGGCCCGCTTGGGCTCGCTTTTGTGTCTTTCTCGCCACGTGAACGGGTAGCTCAGTCGGTAGAGCATCGGACTTTTAATCCGGTGGCCGCGGGTTCGAATCCCGCCCCGTTCACCATTTCTTTTT
>JAIBAQ010000161.1 GCA_019695095.1 Candidatus Hydrogenedentota bacterium | reverse complement strand
CGGCTATTCGAGGAGGAAAAGGACAAGTACGTGACGATCCGGCTTGCCTTCACCTTGTGTAAGTTGACTGGAGTAGTCCAAGATCTGAGCGACAAAGGGGCGTTGGGGCAGTCGGAACCCGGTAATCGCAAGGAGTTCGTCGACAAGTGGTTGAAGGAGAAGGCAGCGTAGCCGCCACGAGGGGAACAGGGAGTAGACTCACTACAGGCGTGTGGATGGTTGCGGCAGTAACCTTCTTCGCAGCAATTTTGGCCACGCTGAAGCCGATGGACGTGTACGGTCCGTTCAAGATGACCGCATCCACCGGCTTCATTGCGACGGCGGTTCTTGCGGGAGGCCTACATACAACGTACGGCCGTTTGTTGCTGGCCGGGCTGATCTGCTCGTGGTGGGGCGACCTGCTGTTGCTTGGAAGCGGAAGACTCTATTTCCTATCGGGGCTGGTCAGCTTTCTTCTGGGGCACGTGTTCTACTCCGGAGCCTTTTACGCGCACGGTTCGCGAATTGGCCAAGCTCTGGCTTGGCTTGTCGCGCTGACCATTCCTGCGTACATCATAATGTCGCTGGCGTGGCCCAACGTGCCTGCCATGCTCAGAATCCCCGTCGTCGCCTACATGTCGATCATCTCGATCATGCTTGCGCTCGCATTGGGCGCGTGGAGGCTGCCAGGAGGAAGCATGATCGCAGCGGGTGCAATTGCCTTCTACCTTTCCGATGTGTGCGTGGCACGAGGCAGATTCATATCACAAAGTCCGATCAACGGTTTGATTGGACTGCCGCTCTACTTCCTCGGCCAAGTTATCCTTGCAATCAGCGTAGCCTACGCGACCGGGGCCGCAAAGCGTTTCATGCGCGGCGAAACCGGAGACGTACAACAGCAGGACACGATGAACTAAGCCGTTAGTCATTTCATTTCTCGGGATAGACACCGGTAAAATGGCGAGGGGATAGAAGTGATTTCATCCAAATGATGGATCACAGAGTAGTTGGGTACGTTGACGTCCGGCCGGTAGTAGCGTTCCGCGAACTGACGAGCGTGTTCCAGGACTCGGGCGAAAAGGGGGGCTGGGTCGAACATGACCCGGCATGCACGAGGAGTTTGCGGAAGCATGTCTTGGCAAAAGAACAGCATGGGGTCCAGTCTTGCCGATGGAGATTCGGGACTTGCCTTAAGAGTATGGCTGGCGGGCCTGGCGACAACCGTGCTTGCGCTCGTCTGTACGTTTGGCCATAACGTCAATTTCGCCGCGCTCAAGATGGCGGCGTCATCGGGGTTCATCATCACGTCGCTGCTTGCCGGAGCCACCCAGACCGTCTACGGACGATGGCTGCTGGCAGGCCTTGCCTTCTCGTGGTGGGGCGATTTCTTTCTATTGAACGGAAGCCAGATGAGTTTCGTTACGGGCCTGATCAGCTTTCTCATCGGACACGTTTGTTACACAGTAGCGTTCTGGCAATACGACAGCCGCAAGGACATCGCATTGGGAGGGCTGGCCGTGCTGGTCCTGCCTGCGGCCCTTCTGATATCGGCGCTGTGGCCCAATGTCGCACCGAATCTGAGAGTGCCTGTAGTTGCGTACACCGCAGTGATCTCCGTAATGCTCGCGCTTTCCTTCGGCACTTGGCAGAAGCCCGGATTCATCCTGATCATTGTGGGGGCGCTGGCGTTTTACGTTTCGGACATTTGTGTGGCACGAGGCAGTTTCGGCAAGCAAGAAGCCATAAATGGCCAAATCGGATTGCCACTTTATTTCATTGGGCAAGTCCTGTTGGCCGCGAGTGCCGCGTACGTAGACCCTGACGAGATGCGAGAGTAGACGACACCGCGTGTTTATCGCAGGGGTTACGGAATGAAGTTCGTATTCGGTTTCAGCGTGACAATCCACTCCGCGAGCAGTTGCGCGGCGTGTTCCGCGTCATTCAGCGATACCATCTCGACCGGAGAGTGCATATAGCGGTTCGGAATGCTAATGAGACCGGTAGCTACGCCGCCCCGGCTAAGTTGCATAGCGTTCGCATCCGTGCCGGTGCCCCGAGGCGAGGCTTCCATCTGATAGGAAATCTTCTTCTTCTTTGCCACGTCCACCATGGTCTTCGCGACAACGGGATTGATGTTAGGACCGCGGTGCAGGATGGGGCCGCCATCCAGCTTGAACGCGCCAAATCGCTTGTTGTCACAATTCGGGTGATCGGTGGCATGGCCGACGTCGACCGCAACACCCACGTGCGGGTTGCAGCCGTAAGCGCTGGTGGTTGCCCCGCGCAAGCCAACCTCTTCCTGCACGGTTGTCACGCAATACACGGCGCATTCCACTTTCCGCTTTTCCAGGAGCCGCATGGTTTCGAGAATGACAAATGCGCCAATCCGATCATCCAGGGCTCGGGCAACAATTCGATCATTCAATAGCGACACGATTCCGGCGTCAATGGTCGCGGGATCGCCGATATCGACGATCTTCTCGGCTTCCTTCTTGTCTTTGGCGCCGATATCGATCCAAAGCTGATGCAATTGGAGCGGCTTGCCGCGTTCTTCGGGTTCCGTGAGATGAATGGCGCGGCGGCCTATTACGCCGGCGACGTTCTTCTTCTCGGTATGCACGACGACCCTCTGGCCGTCCAGCACCGAGGCGTCGATTCCTCCGATCGCCTGGAAACCCAGGAATCCCTTGTCATCGATGTGATTGATCATGAGGGCGATTTCGTCGACGTGGCCGGCCAGCATCACGCGAAGCTTCGCGTTGGGATTCTTCACGTGATATTGGTTGCCGTGAACGTCTTTGTAGATCTTGTCCACATACGGCTTGGCGTACGCCTTGCACACGGCTTGAATTTCCTGCTCGAACCCGGACGGACTTGGCGTCGACAAAAGACGGCTCAGGAAATCGAACGATTGCTTTCGCATGGAATCCCTCTATGGTTAGTTCGCGACGGTCTTCAGCCCCGTATCCACTACTGCGATGTGGTTGTCTACCCACGACGTGACGCGGCCGTGCATAGCGCGCACGAAATCCTCTGTGACGCCGTTGCGTTCAAGCTGCATCCTCAGTTCCTTGAACTCCTCAATGAAGCGCTTGTGTTCTTCCTTGTTGCGAGGACAGTTGGCGCACATGGTGCGCTCCATGAGTTGTTCTTCGCTTCCAAAATGCTGCTCGATATAGTCTTCCAAGAAGTGAATCATGGTACAAGCGCGGCTCTTTGAACCAGGCCCGCCGTCAATCACTTCGTTGAGCGCGTTAAGCTGCGCAATCAGTTGCTGGTGTTGCGCATCGATTTCGGGAAACCCCGTGCCATGCCGTTGCTCGTCCCATTGAAGTGCCATGGTGTCTCCTCCATGTTCCGCAGTCCGCGACGCCCGGGTTCCGTTTTGAAGGAATCCGGCGCGCGTCCCAAACGCGGCTTCGCCGACTCATAGCCTTGCCACTTGCACACCGTCAGACTTCAACGGCCACTGCTATCGATTCAGGGGCTTCAATGCCCGTGCATGCCTAATCGAAGTGCTTTCAGATCTTTCATTGCCGAGTCGCCGCCCTGACCAAAGAGGTCGTGCAAGCGGCGGTAGATGGAATAGAGCTTCTCATACGCCGCATGCGCTTCCGGGTTCGGCTTGTACACCGTGTCGCGCAGGCGCGCCATGTTCTTGGCAGCGGCAGTCACATCGTCGTAGCCGCCTGCCGCCGCTCCCGCGGCCACAGCACCCCACATGGCCCCGCCCAGCGCGACTGTCTGGTCGCTGGCGCTGATCTTGATCTCGCGGTTCGTGACATCGGCGAAGATCTGCATGAGCAGAGGGTTCTTGCCGGGTAATCCACCGCAGGCGTACAGTTCGGTGATCGGGACGCCGCCTTCCTCCAATTGCCGAATGATGGTATACGTCCCAAACGCCGTGCTTTCGAGGACCGCACGGTACATTTCCGCGGGAGTCGTCGTCAGCGTGAGACCCATCATGAGACCTGTAAGATCCGCGTCCACGAGAATCGACCGGTTGCCGTTCCACCAATCGAGGCACAGCACTCCGGATTCTCCCACCTTAAGCTGCGCGGCCTGCTTTGCGAGATATCCATGCACGTCAAGACCCGCGGCCTTCGCCTCATCGACGATATACGCGGGCACACACTCATTGACAAACCACGCGAAGATATCGCCGACAGCCGTTTGTCCGGCTTCGAAGCCGTAGAATCCGGGCAGGATCCCGTCCTTCACTACGCCGCACATACCTTTAATTGCGCGCTTCTCGGTGCCGCAGACCATGTGGCACAGACTCGTGCCCATTATCATCACCATCTTGCCCGCGCCGCTCACCGTTGCCGCCGGAACCGCAACATGCGCGTCCACACCGCCCGCGGCAACAGCCGTTCCGGGCTTGAGGCCAAGCTTCTTGGCCATTTCCGCAGTCAGTCCACCGACGCGCGCGCCAGAAGGCACGATCTCGGCGTTCATTTTGTCGCGGACGACATTCTCGAATTTGGGGTGCACTGCTTTGAAGAAGGCGGGGTCGGGATAGCCTTCATCCCATATGGCTTTGTAGCCAGCCGCGCAAGCGTTGCGTTTGTCGACGCCGCACAACTGCAGCACAATCCAGTCGCCGGCTTCGATGAAGCGATCGGCCGCTTCATAGACTTCAGGGGCTTCGTCAAGCGTCTGCAGCGCTTTTGGAAAGAACCACTCGCTGGAAATCTTGCCGCCGTAGCGCGCCAGGAACTCTTCTCCGCGTTCCGCGGCCACTTGATTGATGCGATCGGCTTCGGGCTGTGCCGCATGGTGTTTCCAAAGCTTCACCCATGCGTTGGGATTGTCGGCAAACTCGGGTTTCATGCACAGCGGCGTGCCTTCCTTGTCGATTGGGAGCATCGTGCAGGCTGTGAAATCGGTTCCGATGCCGATGACATCGTCACCGCTTACGCCGGATTCCTTGAGTACGCGCGCAACGGTTTTCTCCAGGACATACAAATAATCGCGCGGATTCTGCAGCGCCCAGTCGGGCCCTAGCTTCTTGCCGCTCCCGGGAAGGGCCACGTCAATCACTCCGTCGGGATACGGTTCTGCCGCGATGCCGACTTCCTCGCCATTGTCCACTGCCACCAACAACGCCCTGGCCGACTCGGTACCGTAGTCAAGCCCCAGCACGAACTTGCGTCCCATGATCGCGACTCCTTCTGCTGCATTCCCCACGATTGGAAGAACGAGTATAGCAGAGGAAGGGCGGAGAAGGCAGTCAGAATGCAGGAAACGTGTAAGGGGCACGTGGGGAATTGCGCTAGACAAGAAACGGGCGGCGCGAGGCCGTCGCACCGCCCAGAATGAAGTCGATGAGGATTTGGATTACTTTCCGCCGATTTCTTTGGCAGAGCCAATTACACGGTCGATGATGCCGTATTTCGCTGCTTCTTCCGCCGACATCCAGTAATTGCGGTCGCTGTCTTTGGAGACCTTCTCGAAGGTCTGGCCGGTTTCCTTGGCAATAAGATGATACAGACGCTCGCGAATCTTCAGCATTTCCTGCGCTTCAATCCGGATATCCTGCAATTGGCCGCCCGCTCCGCCGCTCGGCTGATGCAGCAAGAAACGGCAATTGGGAAGCGCCACTCGATTCTTTTTCAATGGCGCACCCATCAGGATGGGGACGGCAATGCTTGCGACCCATCCGGCGCCGATGCAAATCACCTCCGAATTCACAAATCGCAGCATGTCATGGATGGCATAGCCCGAATCCACGTGTCCGCCCTGCGACGTGATAATGACTCGAATTGGATCGTTCGACTGGGCGTCGAGCACGACCAGTTGGCTGATCGTTTTCTCGGCGACATCCTGATCGATTTGCCCGGCGATGAGTATCGTGCGGGTCTTGAGCAGATGGCTTGAATATGCGTCGCTCCGCTTATCCTTTTCGTCGTCGCACTCAGGTTCCTCAAAGAACTCCATCCGGATCCTCGCTTTCTACTCCTCGGGTTCCACAGGCGGTTCGCCGCGCCAGTGAACAATCAGGGCCATCGAATGACGAAGCAGCCCGTGCAGTCAAGGCACGTATTTTGCCACTCCCATCGGAATCGGTCAAATAGGCGATTCCGACGGACCCGGAAATCGCGAGGCGCCCGTGCAAGACGTAAGCGCATCGGGATTTAGATATGGTACGATGGACGTGGATTGGAATTGTCCTACACGAGCGCTCTGCGTGCAAAGCACCTCCAGAAATTGGCATGAGGTCACGCACCGGAGTGTGAGATGTTGTGCTAAATACCTTCGGACGCAGTCACAGCATGGATGACGTTACTACATGAGTCTGGCCATTCTACCGTACATATGCCCTCTCGCAGTCGCCTCGTTACTCTATATTTGGTTGGGTCTTGTGGCATGGCGCAATCGCGACGAAAAAGTCGCAGGCGCTTTTGGCGGAGTACTTGCGACGTGCCTGGAGTGGACGATTACCTATGCGTTCGAATTGATGGCCCCCGACCTCGAATCCAAGCTGTTTTGGGCGAATGCTCAGTTCGCGGGGATCAGTTTCCTACCCATCTTCTGGCTATTGCTCGTGTTGGGAATTACGGGCCGACACAAGCCGCCCGTCATTGTCATGGGACTGATGGTATCAATCGCCGTTGCCACAAACGTCCTGGCCTGGACCAGTGAGTGGCACCATATATTTCGCGTGGAACCGTCGCTTGACTTGACTTCTCACAGCATACCCATGGTCGATGCGGACTATGGTGCGTGGCAGTACCTCGTGCATGTCCCCTATTTCTTTGGGACGTTCGCGTTTTCGGTCGTCTTGTTGTACGACTCGTATCGCACCGCAGGACCGCTATTCCGAAGACAGTACGCCGTTGTCGCATTCTGCAGTATCCTGCCGCTGGCAGGTGGCGCGCTGTATACAACAGGTATTCAGCCATTCCTCAATTGGAATCCGGCCACTGCATTCTTGAGCATCTCCGCGCTCTTGATTGCTTTTGCGCGGCTGCGTCTCGGCCTGTTTCAACTTATTCCGTTCGCGCGGGCTGCCCTTCTCGAGAACATGACGGATTCCGTGGTCGTACTGGACGAAAAGGAGCGAATGGTCGACACGAATCCAACCGCTATTCGCACTTTTGCACTGGAAGACGAGCACCTGCGGGGCATGCCCCTGAAGAGTATTGCTGCATTTGGTGAACATCTTTATGCGGCCTATCGCGCCGCGGAGCATCCCGACTTCACGGTAACGTTGAATACAGTGGCCGGTCCGCGGGATTTTAGCTGCAGGGCCAAAAGCATGGTGGGGGGCGGCGGCCAGGCGCTGGGACATCTCCTTGTGCTTCATGACATCACCGATCTGCGCGAGGCACACCGGGCGCTGCTTGCACGAGAATCGTACTTGTCTGCGCTGAACAAAGCGGCTGGGGTGCTGATGAATGCCACCGCAGAAGTGCCGTACCAGGAGTTTGTCTCGGCACTCGGCCCCCTGCTGAGCGCAAGCCGTGTATACGTGTTCTTGAACAGTACGGCTCCGGATGGAACCGTTCTGATGAGTCAAGTCGCCGAGTGGCATTCGCCGGAAGTGACGTCCGCACTGGATTGGCCTGAAACGCAGAACTTGCCGTATGTAGGCGATCTGGCGACATGGCTGGAGCAGTTCCGCCAAGGCAAGGCAGTGGAAGCGCGCGTGAGGGATTTGTCCCCTGAATTGCGCATGTTCCTCGAATCACAGGGGATTCAGTCGTTGTTGCTCATCCCCGTACTGGTGGATGGCGAATTGGTGGGTTTTGTGGGCTTTGACAATTGTGTCGATGAACGCCCTTGGGAACCTTTCGAACAGGACTTGCTGCATGCCGCGGCGCAGAACCTTGCCCAGGCCATCAAGCGCGTCGGGTACGAGAAGGAATTGCGCAACAGCCGCGAACGATTGGAGCTGGCGCTTCAAGGGGCCGAGTTGGGTACGTGGGATTTCGATGCCGTCACCGGCGAGGCTACCTACAACGATCGCTGGGCCAACATGCTCGGATATCAGAAAGAGGAAATCCTGAGCAAACATGCAACTTGGGAGAGCCTGCTGCACCCGGACGACAGGGATCGCGCCATCGCGACGCTACAGACCCATTTGGACGGACAAACGCCGGGCTACGAAAATGAGTTTCGCCTTCGGAGCAAAAGCGGCGATTGGGTTTGGATCCTATCCAAAGGCAGAGTGATCGAGCGGGACGCCTCCGGCAAGGCTATACGCGCCGCGGGAACCCACTTGGACATTACCGAGTATAAGCGCGGAGAAGTAGAGCGGCTGTCGATCGAACGCCAGATTCAGCAGACGCAAAAACTGGAGAGTCTGGGTGTACTGGCAGGGGGAATAGCGCACGACTTCAACAATCTTCTTATGGCCATCCTAGGGCATGCTGACCTGGCCGAGCAGGAATTGTCACCTATGTCTCCGGTTCGCGAGCATGTCAGGGGCATTGTTCAGTCCTCCCGCAGGGCAGCTGAGCTGTGCCGTCAGATGCTGGCGTATTCCGGCCGCGGACGCTTCGTGGTTGAGACGGTCGATTTGCGCGAGCTGGTTGAAGAGATCGTCCATTTGCTGCGGACTTCGATTTCGAAAAAGGCTACACTGAACCTGCACATGGATCGTGCACTGCCTCATGTCGAAGGCGATGCAAGCCAACTCAGGCAAGTGATCATGAACTTGGTCTTAAATGCATCGGAATCATTTGGCGAGGAGGCGGGCGAGATTACGATCAAGGCCAGCGCTCAACGTTGCGACGCCGCTATGCTGCGCGCTCATGCTAAGGACGTCGACTTGCCCGAAGGTTTGTACGTGTGCCTGGAGGTTGATGATACGGGTTGCGGAATGAACCCGGAGACGCTGGAGCGCATCTTCGATCCCTTCTTCACCACGAAGTTTGCCGGACGGGGGCTAGGACTCGCTGCCGTGCAAGGGATCGTGCGCGGACACAATGGCGTACTCAGCGTGGAGAGTCAGAGAGGAAAAGGGACCGCCTTTCGAGTTTATCTACCCGTATCGCCCAATCAAGCTCAAATCCCGGCCGGTACCCGAAGCGTTCAGGACAAATCGTGGCGTGGTGCGGGCGCCATTCTTCTTGTCGACGATGAAGATACGATTCTGGATGTTTCGACGGCGATGCTTCGAAAACTAGGATTCGACGTTATCGTGGCGCACGATGGACAAGAAGCCATTTCCATCTACGAGACACGGCAATCCGAAATCGCTTGCGTGTTGATTGACATGACGATGCCCGTGCTGGATGGCGCGGAGGCATTTCGCGCAATTCGCCGCATCAATCCCGAGGCCCGCGTGATCATGTCCAGCGGCTACAACGAACAGGAAGTAACCGGGCGGCTTAAAGGCGAAGGACTAGCGGGATTCATTCAAAAGCCCTATCAGCTTGACACGTTGCGCGCGGAACTCAAGCGCGTGCTTAGCGCATTCTCCAGGCCGAACGCCGCTACTTAGCTCACTGCAACGGAACTGCCCGCCGTACAATTTCTCCGTCTTCCCGCGTGAGTACCGTAACGGAATCGACGCCATTCTGGAGCAGGTAGTCCCGCGCTTCCACGACGCCAGCCCCCACCAAATCAGGCCCGTGACTATCGTCGCCAAAACAGAAAGGAACACCCATGGAATGGGCTTTTTCGACCAGCCATGGCGCGGGATACGGCGAGTCAAGGCCTTTTCTCCAGCCGGCCGTATTCAAGTCGAGTATGCCTCCGCACTCTCGGATGACTTCGAGGGTGCTTTCGGCCGCGCGCCGGATTGCCGGCGTCTCCACGGGGCCAAGCAGATGACCATTCTTGCGAATCAGATCGAGATGCCCCACGACCTCCGGCCGCAACGCCTGAACCATCTCAGCAACCGACTCGTAGTAGCGTAGCGCCAGCGCTTCCAGTCCACCGGCGGTTTCCACAGCGCGCTCAAAATGATTCATCGGCCCGTCGATGAGTATGTCCTTATAGAAGTGAACAGACCCGACCATGTAGTCAAACCCGAAGCGCTTTCGGTAATCCAACATGATGGAAACATAGCGGTCGTGGGGGACAATCTCGATTTCATAGCCCCGCAACACGATCAGGCGGTCACTGTACTCGTCGGCAGCATCGGCGATGGCCTTCCCGTAGGCTTCGAAGTCTGCCGCGATCTTGTCCACGGTCCACCCCAGTGACAGCTCATTTTCGTATAAGTACTGGTCTCCATGGCGAGGGACGTGCTCGCTCACACCGTAGGTGGCGAATCCCTGGGCGATGGCTGCGTCGAGCACTTCGCGCAATGTGCCGACGGCGTGATCGCAAAACTCCCCGCAATGCCCGCCGTGTAACGAGACCTTCCAAGGTGCGGTGTTTCGATTCATTTCACTTCCATTTCCGACGGTTAACAGACCCTGATGCCGGTCTGTGCAGATTGTGAATAGAACGTGCGGCTCTTGGCTTGAGGTCCACATGCCGCCGATACCGTGCAAGGCATAAAAACGCTGGATCGTGTCAGACTGCCTATCATCGCGTCAAGGACGCAGGACGGAAAACCGGATCGCCGTCCCATGTGTCGCTATCCACCGCAGTGTATCGAACTGGATTTGCGGACATATTTTGCTCAAAATAGAAGTATTGCAGGCTGTTGGGAGAATACGATGACCAGAGACAACGAATTACCGCCTCTGGAACAGATATCACCAGTTGCACAATTCCTGAAGCAGGACGTTGTCGCCGCTGGCATTCTATTGTTTTCCGCCTTGGGCGCCTTAATCCTTGCCAATTCCCCGCTTCGAGAATGGTACAACGACCTGTGGCACATAGAACTTGGTTTTGCAGTGGGCCATTTCGAATTGTCTCAATCGCTGCATCACTGGGTCAACGATGGACTCATGTCCATTTTCTTCTTCCTGGTCGGGCTCGAAATCAAACGCGAGTTGCTCGTGGGCGAATTGGCAAGTGTGCGAAAGGCCCTGCTGCCCGGAGCCGCCGCTATTGGCGGAATGCTCTTTCCCGCGCTGATCTATGCGCTCTGCAATTTGGGGGAGGAATCGGTACGCGGCTGGGGTATACCGATGGCGACCGATATCGCGTTCGCGGCCGGGTGCATGGCGCTCGTTAAGACGCGCGTCCCCCCCGCATTGCCGGTTTTCCTGATTGCACTCGCGATCGTCGACGACCTCGGGTCGGTTGTTACCATCGCACTCTTTTACACCGATCAGATCGCCATGCGCCCCTTGTTCTTCGGCGGATTTCTCGTGTTGGTCTCGTTCGGCCTAAGCCGCCTCGGCGTACGCTACACGTTTCCGTATGTGGTCCTTGGGTGCATCGTGTGGTTCGCGTTCCTAAAGTCCGGCGTCCATGCGACGATAGCCGGCGTGCTACTGGCTTTCTCAATCCCTCCAGACGCACGTTACGAGACACCGCACTTCTCGGGGCGCTTGTCTACGTTGCTCTATCGGTTCAGCGAAGCCGAAGACTACAAGAATCCACTGCTTGTCAATGCGCGACAGCAGTCGCTCATTCGTTCCATTCTTCGTGAATGCCACCATGTTGAGGCGCCGCTGCAGCGTATTGAGCATGCGCTGCACCCATTTTGCGTATTCTTTGTAATGCCGCTTTTTGCCTTTGCCAATTCGGGTGTCACGCTCGACTTCAGTTCTCTCATTCAGGATTTCGCGTCGCCAGTCGCCATTGGCGTAATCCTTGGCCTGCTGCTCGGCAAGCAGGTGGGCATCATGCTCTTTTCTTGGCTTGCCATTAAGCTCAAGCTTGCCGACTTGCCCGATGGCGTTCGCTGGTCGCACGTATACGGATTGAGTTGGCTCGCGGCCATCGGTTTTACCATGGCGCTATTCATAAACGAGCTTGCGTTTCCCCAAAGCGGGCACGGGTACGCAACTGGAGACGCGGCATCCGAAGCAGTTCGGCATCTTGCGCAGGCCAAACTCGGCATATTCACCGCCAGCCTCATCGCAGGTGTCGTGGGAGTTCTTGCGCTGCGGTGGGTGGGTCGAAAAGAGACGTACGATCACGAGCCCAGCTAACCCGCAATTTGCATCGGCGCTATTGAGCGCCGACGCAAATTGCTCACCTGCAAGATTTTGAGGCTATGCCATGAGGATTTCTCGCGAACACACACTGTTTTCGGAGAACTGCCCAATTCTTCGCTGTAAGTCCCGCAGACGCGCTGGTTGCGAGAGAAAGCAAAGTGTGTTCGTGAGTAATCCGGGCTAATTCCGCGCGCGGCATCAGGTCTTGCCGGCGCGTGCTCACGGGCCAATGCCCGGCGTTCACCTGAAATCTACCGCCCCGTCAGCAAGCCGCCTTCCGATGCCAGGAGACTTACCATCGACTCAAGATCTGTGCGCGATTGGAGCGGATTGCCAAGGGCATCCGCGATCGGCTTGGCGTACTTGCGCACAAAATAGAGCTCCGTCTCTGTCGTGTCGTAGCCCTCGAAGGGGCCTTCCAGCGTAGCACTTGCCACGCCGATCGTCGCACGGACCGTGTACGCGGCGATGTGCGCCATCTTCTCGTAGTTGAGCTTCTCCGGCGTATCGGTGGGCAGATGGAAATGCTCCCACTGGGCACAGGTCAGAAAGAGATAGGGGCGTTTGCTGATTCGAAAGATGTGGTGATCGCTCATATCGCCGATATACCGGTTCAACGTCACCAGCGTAGACAAACCGGGCGAAGGGTCGCATGCCCGGACCACGCCCTCCAAACCGGGGTCGCTCTCCATGCCAATGACAATCAGCGCGTTCTCGAGCGTCGGCGCGGGCAGATCGTGTCCTACAAGGTCCAACACGACCGCGCAATGAATCTCCTCCCGGCGTTGATGCTCATAGAAATAGGTGGAGCCCATGGTGGGTTTGAGGAAATGCGGCGGCTCCTCGGCATCGAAAAATGCAAAGAGCACTGAACGATCCAGACGCGCTTTGCGCAGCGGTTCGACGGCGCTTAACGCGATAGCGACGGCGCTTGCGTTATCGTCCGCGCCTGGTGTCGTGCCGCATGTGTCGTAGTGCGCCGCAATTAACACGGGCGGCAATTCGGGGCGCAGCCCCGGTAGTCTGCCGATTACGTTGGTCAGTCGAATCTCGCCTTCGCTATACGGCAACTCAAACGAATCGTTGGCGTAACCCTCGAGACCTTCCTGTATCGCGCGCGCGATGATGTATTCACGCGCGGCGATATGCGCCGGCGTTCCCGGCATTCGGCCGCCAGGTACCGCAAGTTGCTCGACGTCTTTTCGAAGCTGCGAGATCATTAGCGGAGATTGTATAAGTCTTCCCATCACTATACAAACGGATTGCAGAGCAGTCCGGAAGCTAACAAAAAGGGGAAATGTGCTCTATGCCGTGTCT
>JAIBAQ010000160.1 GCA_019695095.1 Candidatus Hydrogenedentota bacterium | reverse complement strand
GGACCGTAGGGAACGAGGCTCTTGGGCACGGCCGGCCATGCCGGGGCGACCTGAGACTCGACCGGTTCCGACCACGAGACGCCGTTGTCCGTGGACGTAGCAACGGCAATTTCGGGAACGGGTTTCTTCACGGCATCCTGAGAACGATAGACCATGACGCGCACGGCATCCCCATCGCGAAACATGGAGCAGCCGTAGTCCCCCACTTCGCCCAGCGAAGCGGGAAGCGTCTCGACGGCCCCCCACGTGCGGCCTTTGTCGCTTGACCGAACGAGCTTACTGGCCTGAGCCAACAGGACGTCGCCATTCGGAGCAATGCAGCCGCTGGGCATGACTTGGCTGTCGAGTCCGACTTCGAAAGTGTGCCGGGGGATAGGCTCGGGTTTCCATTCGGCAGCAGGCGCGGCAGTACCCTGAACTCGAATGTTGCGGAACGCGTACCAGCCGTAACCAGCCAATCCGAGCAGGCCCTTGGTATACGTCGTGTCGGTTACGTCGAGGGCGGCGCGGCCGTCCACCCACACGCGAATGCGCGGGCCTTTTGCCTCGACACGCACGCGGTACCAGCGTTCTGTTTCGCTGGGGACGCCCGGAACGTAGTTGAACGCGAGGTTGCGATGATATCCATCGCCTTCGAGTTTGGCGAGACCTGCCCAGAAGTGTTTCGCGCGGAGTTGCTGGCCGCCCCACGGGAAATGGACGTAGTAGAATCGATTGGGGCCGGAGGCTCGCAGGATAAGTCCGGCGTTGCCTGTGCCGGTTTCACGGTAACTTCCGTTGTACTCGAATTCGATGGTGACATCGTCGAACTGTTCTTTGGTGTAGAAGGCCCTGCTGTGAAGGTTGCGCGCGTCGGGCGGGCGAACTACGCCCTCGGAGTCCTCGCTCCACGCATCGCCGGATACGTTCCAGGATTCGCCATTGCTCCAGTGGAGTACTCGTTCCGAAGCGGGCTGACCGGTCTGTTGGCGAATCCAGTCTGCGGTCTTGGAGACGGCTTCGGGTTCGTTGTCGATGGTCAAGTACACGATGCCCTGAACGCTCTTTTCGCGCATGAGCTTCAACGCGGTCTCGTTTTGCTGGGAAAGCAGATCGTTCGGGATGGAGCGCCCGTCGCCGTAGTCGTGCAGATACAGCCCGACCACGATGGGTTTGTCGGGCCACTGGGCATGGCAATAGGCCACGTTCTCCGCGAGGGCAGGCAGGTCGCGCGCATGCCACGTCCAGAGATTGATGACGTCCAATTCGCGCACATAGTCCGCGAGCTGGGCGTCGCGGAGACTCATGGTGTAGACGACACCCCAGATGCGGATGCGGGCATTGTCTGAACCAAGTTGTTCTCGAATCGCGCGGATGTGCTCGGGCTTCAATCCCGCACTTCGCGCCACCGTGCTCATATCGTCGAGCAGAACGCCTTCAATGCGGGAGTCGGCGGCGGCCAAACGTTTCACACGGGCGATACGTTGCGCGTACGAGAAGGGAGTTGCGGCATCTTTATCCGGACTGATCTCCCACATAATGCGCTGTGCTTGGGCTATGCCTGCCATGTCCTTGGCCGCGGCATCGTCGGTGTCGGGTAATCCGTTACCCGCCATGATCACGTTGGGCGCCCCCAGTATGCGGGCGCGTTCCATGGGACCGGCCTGCGCAAACGAGGCCGACGTGTGTGTGCCGGGCTGCTCCATCTCCGGATTGCCCCACGCCCAGAAGGCGCTGCTCGCCACCGCAGTCTCCTGACCGCCTGCGGTGGCCAAGGTGGAAGCAAACAGTAATAAACAGAGGTAGCGGTTCATGGCCTTCTCCTTATCGCACAGCCAAAAGCCCTGTACCTGATTGACGCCCAGGCTGAGGGTATTCCCTTTTGTAGTATTGCTTCAAACTACAGGTCCAGACCAAGGCTGGATTCCCCGGTGGAGGCTCGCTACACTACAGACTGAATCCGAAACAGGAGTACGACTCATGGCTACAGTCTCGTCTTCCAAGCTCGCCCTGAAGGGCGGTTCGCCCGTTCGTTCCGCCGATAAGCCTTGGCCCAAGTGGCCCATTTTCGACGACACCGAACGCAAGGCATTGCTCGATGTCCTCGAAAGCGGCTCCTGGTTCTTCAGTGAACGCGTGAAGACGTTCGAGCGCGAGTACGCGGATTTCCAGGACGCCAAGTTCGGCGTTTCGTGCAACAGCGGCACGGCGGCGTTGGAGATATGCCTTCAGGCATTGGGTATCGGACACGGCGACGAGGTCATCGTGCCGCCGTATACGTTCATCGCGACGGCGAGCGCGGTCGTACGCGTTGGTGCGACGGCGATCTTTGTGGACGTAGACGAGTCGTGGAACCTGAACCCGGACCTGTTCGAGGCGGCCATCACGCCGCGGACGAAGGCGGTCATGCCGGTGCATTTCGGAAGCGCCGTGGCCGACATGGACCGCATCAACGCGATCGCCGCGAAACACGGGATTCACGTGATCGAAGATGCATGCCATTCGTGGGGCAGCAAGTGGAAAGGCAAAGGCACCGGAGCGCTGGGCCTTGGCGGGTGCTTCAGTTTCCAGATGTCGAAGAACCTGACGGCGGGCGAAGGCGGGATCATTCTCTCCGATGACGAAGAGTTTGCGGAGAATTGCCGCTCGATTTCCAACTGCGGCCGCGCCAAGGGCGCGATGTGGTATGACCACACGCTGGTGGGCACGAATGCGCGCATGTCCGAATTTCACGCGGCCATGTTGAGCGCGCAGTTGACGCGCCTCGAGGCGCAGACGCTGTTGCGCGAAAAGAACGCGGCCATCCTGAACAAAGGGTTGAGCGCAATCGGCGGCATCGTTCCCCAGCCCGATGACAAACGGATGACGCGCCGCGCGTATCACCTCTACAACTTCCGGATTATCCCCGAAGAATTTGGCTGCCCGAGGGATAAGGTCGTCGAGGCAGTCAAGGCGGAAGGCCTGTTCTGTGGAGGCGGCTACGTGCGGCCCTTGTACAAGCAACCCGTATTCCTCAACATGAAGGGTGGTCCCGATTACGGCAGTATCGTATGCCCGATGGCGGAAGACCTCTGCTACCGCAGCGCGATGTGGTTCACGCACCCGATCCTGCTGGCGTCAGAAGAAGACATGCACGACATCGTCCGCATCTTCGAGAAGGTCAAGGAACACGCGGGGGAATTGGCGGAATAGCAGGCACGTCGCTGCAATGTGATGCTGCAGATTGTCAGCTGGAGTGTAGTGAAATCCGCCAGATGCCCCTAGGTTAAACGGGAAGGGTAAGATTAACCAATGTCTAGCCTGCAAGGTGGAATTTCGACCTTATTCCTGTTTACGTGTGTCTTGTTTGTTGGCGGTGTCGCCATCTCCCTGCTTCGCTGGCGCTTGTATTCTCTAGCATTTGAACGTCTCTCGTGCGAAATGGGATTGACGCCTGCTCACGAGTCAAGGTGTGAGTTTAAGAGCAGACTGTCTCCGTTTTGGCGGGCACACTATGGCGCTCGCATCTCCCTCTATGACCAATTCCTTGTTCTCACAGGGTACGGCGCCTCTTTCTTCGGTGGACCTTGGGTGATTCCCTACGGCGATGTCACCAGCACCACGGTACGTAGGGGGATTATCGGAGATATAGTGACCGTCAGCTTCGTGAAGGAAAGTCGCACCATCGATATGGACCTACGAGTCTTCGGTAATCTAAGGCTTAAGCAACTGATTGATTTCATGGTGGTGGCGGCCAGAAAGGATGCGGAGCGCGGAAGCGAAGGCTCGATTGCACATTGAACTTATCAATCTGGATTCAATGCTGGCCTTAAGATGGATTCCCGCATTCGCGGGAACGACGGAAAGGGCACTCCTGCAGATGGAGTGTTAGTCATGCTGCCTCTGCTTTCAGTCTTACGCAAACGCAAAGTCTTTGCTACCAGCATGGGCTTAGCGACAGCGATGCTCGTCGCAGGCATCTTCTGGTCTGTGATCAAGTCCGACGCTGAAGTTGTGGCTGCCGCTGCACGTTTTGAGCTAAGTCCTCCGGTCGTTGTAGAAGAGGCGAGTGTATATGCAGACGGTGGGACTTTGGTCCTGAAGCTGAGAGACAGCCGGGGAAAACTCGCCGTGTTCTACCACGAAAGCAAAATGAGCGACCTATACCCACCGGGGACAAAGGAATCGGACATTGTCTACAGGGCTACTTTCACGCAGGAGGTCGTGGACAAGGATGCGCCGAACACAACTTATTTTGAAGACCCCGGCCTGGCAGGGCCTGAGTCAGTGGATCGAATTGCACCAGAAGAACGAAAGGCTCATCTTCGACCACTGGACTTTGGAGGAGAGGATGAACACGCAATCGCAGTACTCATCCGCGCATGGTTGAAACGGACTCCACGAAGCGTTGGAACGGGAGCTGAATTCGAGGGGAACACTGACCTCAAAGCCTCTCTGGCAAACTACTATGTGACCAACGCGACCCATTTCCTCAAGGCCTTGGAGAGACGTCTGAAGCCCATACGCTAGCCCCCACTTTCCTCCCCAATGCCGTGATCGTGTATCCTGATTCAAGTTTCGATTTATTCAAAGAGTATTCTCCCTGCAAGCAGGCTGTTTGGTGAATACATGGGCTTCTATTCGCGATACATTTTCCCGAGCGTCATGCACAAGGTCATGTCGCGGGAGCAGATTTCCAGAATACGCGCGGCGACGTTAGCGAACGTGTCGGGGCAGGTCTGCGAAATCGGCTTTGGAACGGGGCTCAACCTCCCCCACTATCCGCCGTCCGTGGAGCGTCTCACGGTTATTGACCCCAATCCAGGAATGGACCGGCGGGCGTTGCGTCAGTTGGAACGCAGCACCATTCCCGTCGAGAAGTTGCAGCTTAACGGAGAGTCATTGCCGTTCGAGAATGGGTCATTCGACTTTGTGGTTTCGACGTGGACCTTGTGCAGCATCCCCAATGTGGCGAGCGCGTTGAATGAGGTTCGTCGCGTCCTGAAGCCTGGGGGCCGCTTCGTATTTGTGGAACACGGACTGGCGGATGACCCCAAGGTGCAACGCTGGCAACACCGGCTCAATCCGCTGCAGAAGTTCTTCGGCGGCGGGTGTCATCTTAACCGGGACATCCGCGCGCTGGTCGAGGGGCAGGGGTTTCGGATAGCGCACCTCGACACATTTTACATGGAGCGCGAGCCTAAGTTCTCGGGGTATCAGTACAAAGGCGTGGCCACGGTTATATAGACTCCTATAATTGCTCTCCCGTAGTCGGTTCCGTTATTCTCGCCATCGAGGGGTTATCTTCCATCTATCTACGATTGCCGTCCAAGGAGTCATCTTATGCCGCCCAAAATTGCCATGATTGGAGCGGGAAGCATTGGCTTCACGCGCAAGCTCATCCAGGACATCCTCACGGTTCCGGAGTTGCGCGAGGCGGAGTTTGCGCTTACCGACATCGAGCCGCGCAACCTCGATATGGTGTGCCGTTTGGCGGCGCGCGACATCGAGGCGAATGGCTTGCCGGTGAACGTAACGGCGACACTTGACCGGCGCAGGGCGCTCGAAGGCGCGAACTACGTCTTTTGTACGGTGCGTGTCGGCGGCCTGGAGGCGTTTCAAACCGATATCGATATCCCCCTCAAATACGGGATTGATCAGTGTGTGGGTGATACGCTGTGCGCGGGTGGAATCATGTATGGCCAGCGGGGAATCCCTGTGCTTCTAGATTTCTGCGAGGACATTCGAGACGTGGCCGCTCCCGGTTGCGTGTTCATGAATTACTCGAATCCGATGGCGATGCTGACGTGGGCCTGCAACAAGTATGGCGGCGTGAATACCATCGGGTTGTGCCACGGTGTGCAAGGGTCCTGCGAGCAAATAGCGGAAGTCCTGGGCATTCCATTGTGCGATCTGGATATCACTGCGGCAGGCATCAATCACCAGACCTGGTTCATCAAGGTTTCTCACCGGGGCGAGGACATGACCGGGCGCTTGCTTGAAGCGTTCGAAAATCATCCGGTGTACAAGAAGACCGAAAAAGTACGCATCGACATCCTTCGGCGGTTCGGATATTACACGACGGAAAGCAACGGGCACGTATCGGAGTATGTGGCTTGGTACCGGAAGCGTCCGCACGAAGTGCGCAAATGGATCGACCTCAGCGATTGGATTCACGGTGAGACCGGGGGCTATCTGCGTGTCTGCACCGAGGGACGTCATTGGTTCGAAACGGACTTCGAGAAATGGATGAAGCAGCCAGTGCCTGAGTTCATTCAGGAGAACCGGTCTTCGGAACACGGCAGCTACATCATCGAGGCCATGGAAACGGGGCGCATATACCGCGGGCACTTCAACGTCGTCAATGGAGGCTGCATTTCCAACCTGCCTGCCGATTGCGTTGTAGAAGCGCCGGGATACGTAGATCGCACCGGACTCCACATGACGTTTGTCGGCGAACTGCCGCTCGCGTGCGCGGCCACCTGCAATGCCAGCGTCAACGTGCAGCGCATGGCCGTGGAAGCGGCCGTCCACGGCGACCCGGTACTCCTGAAGCAAGCGATGCTCCACGACCCATTGATTGGGGCGGTCTGCAATCCACCCGAGATCTGGCAAATGGCCGACGAGATGCTTGTGGCGCAATCGCAATGGCTGCCGCAGTACCGCAAGGAAATCGCGGCGGCAGCCAAGCGGCACGCAGCGGAACCGCGACTCGGCAAGCACACCTCGCGGGGGGCGGCGCGGCTGAAGGTGAAGACCATACCCGAGCTCCGACGAGGCGCCAAGCAAGGTCTCGAGCAGAAGAGGGTCAAGAAAGCGAAGTGAACAGAGTAGTTCGTGAGTAATGTCCGGTCATCGTGGTTGAGCCCCCTTGTCCTGATGGGTAGATTGAGTCAGCGCGGAGCGAATTTGCGCGCCTGATTCAATCGTTACGTGGAGGGGTTTACCGATGAACTACTCGTTGGGAACATTTTTCTGGCGCACGGCATGCGCTGTTGCCGTTCTGGGAGGTGTTGGGGCGCTGGCACACGCTGCCGCGTGGGATCCTGCCGGGGCCGATTACACCGGACACAAAGGCGTGACACTCTACGTCTCCAAGTCTGGAGACAACAGCGATGGCAGTTCGTGGGCAAAGGCCTTCACCACTATTCAGAAGGCACTGGACGCAATCCCTGATGCGGAAGGCGGACACAGAGTCATCCTTCGGCCCGACACGTATGTTGAGGCCAACCTATGGCCAAAGTTCAAGGGGGCGAAGGGGGCGTACAACGAAATCTCCGCGGACATGGACGGCAGTTTGGGATCGGGTGCAAAAGGGTACGCAGTAATCGACGCGGGGTGCCCGGACATCGTGGTACGCCAGGACCATTCACAGAAGGGTGGCAACCCACCTTTCAAGATTCTCGAAGGCGGTCCGGAAAAGGGGCTTAAAAGCGTGGACTGGTGGGGACCCTATCGTTGCGACCCGAACTTCTCGGGAGTGGTCTGGGATCGGTGGATATTCCGCAGCCTCTACTCGACAGGTTCCGAAGGCGGCATGGGTTGGGACATGACCAGCGAGAACGGATGCGAATTCAGCGCCGTTGCCGAGGACTGCGTGGGAGTCGGACGTTTTGCGGGAGCCTGTGTGATGGGTCACGTGAACCGGCCCGATGAACCCGTCGTGTTCCGCCGTTCGTACTTCATGTGCCTGGACACCTGGGGTGACGCCGGAGCCGCGTATGTGCGGGCACACAACACGAGTATGCCTACGTCGTTTGACGCGATCTTCGAGGACTGCACGCTAGTCGGCACTGACAACGCGTTGCAGGTCGGCTATCCCAAGTTCGAGGGCTACAGCAACGTACGGTTCGTTCGCTCGAAGCTAATCGTGCTCAATTTCTCGCAACCTCACGGGACTCCCGCCACGGGGGTGATTTACAGCGACCTATTGGGCAAGTTCCTCCATGTGGAGTTGGAGGATTGCTTCTGCATGGGGTTCAAGGTCTTCGGAGCAAAAGACAACGACCTATTCACGTATACGTTGAAGGGCAAGAACGAAGCCTACGTGCAGTTCCAGCAAGAAACGCCGGAGGGTTTTGAACGGCTCGCGCTCTTCCCCGTGGACATCTTCTACGGTGTAGCGCCACCGAGACCGAGGTGAATGCAGACGGAGTCTGCGCGGACAGCATACGCAAGTTCTTCGAGCGAAGAAATGAGAATAACGGCTGGCGGCATAAAGCGCTCGGGTAGCTGGGAGAATTGGATAGCATGAGAATGTATACGCGATCGGTGGCATTGATGTTGGCGTTTACTATCGTGGCCGCGGCGGATGAAGGGAAGGTCGCCAATCCGCACGCGATACCGAACCCGCCGCTGGTGAAGGTGCCTTTCGCGTTTCCGGGGCCGCGGATGGAGAACACACCGATCATCTACAAAGACAAACCCATGCTTGTGCAGAACGTGCGCGGCAATACCAAAGCTGCCGGTTACTATCTGTTCGTTCAAGACATGGTCACAGGCGAGGAGATTGCGAAGTTCGGGGACACGTTTTCGTTTGTGAGCGCGTTTGTGAACGGCGACGAGTTGAACGTGTTCGCAACGGAGTACACGGACGACGATTGGACGCACGACATCTACCGATTCTGGACCACCGACTTGAAGGAGTGGAAGAAGGAATTGGCGATAGCACGCAAACCTGGGGCTCATCTCTTTAACACGAGCGTGTGCAAAGACGACCAGGGATACGTGATGGCGTTTGAATCCAATTTGCCGGTGCAATGGTCGTTTCGATTTGCCCGCTCGAAAGACCTGTCGAAGTGGGAAGAAGTTGAGGGAGTCGGTTTTGGCGACACAACGGAGCAGAGCGCATGTGCGTGCCCGGCGATTCGCTACTTTGCGCCCTATTACTACTGCATCTACGGGGCATTCAATTGGCAAGGACCGGGTACGTGGTACGAATATCGCCTGCCTGAAACCAAGTATGTAACCTACGTGGCGCGCTCGAAGGACCTCGCTACATGGGAGTTGTCGCCGACGAAGTATCCGATGTTGGACCCGGTGCCCGGCGAAGGCATCAACAACACCGATGCCGACCTCTTCGAGTACGAAGGAAACACGTATATCTTCTACGCGACAGGCGATCAGCAAACCTGGGGGACAATCCGAGTGGCGATGTACCAGGGCTCGATGAAGCAGATGCTGGAGAGCTATTTTCCGAGTAATGTGCCCATGATTGTCTTCAATGCGCGTGAAGGAAAGTACATCTATCCGCAGAAGTGAGCATGCAGAGGAGTTGGACAATGACGAATGTTATGACGACGGGAATAGGGCGCTGTATTCTGGCGCTTTTCACGACTGGGATTGCAGTGTCGGCATGGGCAGGTGAAGCCGAAGTCGCAAATCCGCACGCAGTGCCGAATCCACCGCTGGTCAAGGTACCATTCGCGTTTCCGGGGCCGCGAATGGAGAACACGCCCATTGTCTACAAAGACAAGCCCATGCTGGTGCAGAACGTGCGGGGCAATACCAAGGCCGCCGGCTTCTACCTGTTTATCCAGGACATGGTTACGGGAGAAGAAATCGCGAAGTTCGGCGACACCTTTTCGTTTGTGAGCGCGTATGTTAACGGTGAAGAGCTGAATGTGTTCGCGACCGAGAATACCGACGACGACTGGACGCACGACATCTACCGTTTCTGGAGCACGGACCTGAAGGAATGGAAGAAAGAGTTGGCGATTGCCCGGAAACCCGGGGAGCATTTGTTCAATGCCAACGTGTGCAAAGACGACCAGGGTTACGTGATGGCATTTGAGTCCAATGCACCGGTGCAGTGGTCGTTTCGTTTTGCGCGGTCGAAGGATTTGTCGAAATGGGAAGAAATTGAGGGCATCCAATTCTCCGACACGGCAGAGCAGAGCGCGTGTGCGAATCCGACTCTCCGCTACTTTGCTCCCTACTACTACTGCATCTACGGCGCGTGGCGCTGGCAGGGACCCGGAAAGTGGTATGAGTACCGGCTGCCCGAGACCATGTACGTGACGTATGTTGCACGCTCCAAGGATCTGGAAACTTGGGAACTGTCGCCCACAAAGTATCCGATGCTGGACCCCGTGCCCGGCGAAGGTATCAACAATACCGACGCAGATATTTTCGAATACGAAGGTAACACGTATATATTCTACGCGACGGGCGACCAGCAAACGTGGGGCACAATTCGCGTGGCCATGTATGCGGGACCGATGAAGCAGTGCTTAGAGAGCTACTTTCCGGAGAATGTGCCGAAGATCGTTTTCAATGCGCGCGAAGGAAAGTACATCTATCCTGAGAAATAGAATACAGAGTGGACACCTTGGGTTTGGGGAGGCATGAAATGAAGTCGAGTGTGCGTCAAGTCTGGATGGCGTGTGTGTGCGTGGCATTGGGGACGTTTTATTGCGCGTACGCGGCCACGTGGGACCCGGATGCCCCGGATTATTCGGGCAACAAGGGAACAACGTTGTACGTCTCTAAGCTGGGGGACAACAGCGACGGCCTGTCGTGGGCGACGGCATTCTCGACGATCCAGGCCGCGCTCGATCGTGTGCCTGACGCGAAGGGCGGCCATCGCATTATTGTGCGGCCCGACACGTATATGGAGGCCAACCTTTCCGTGCCACACCCCGGAGCACAAGGTTCGTACAACTTGCTGATTGGCGATACCGATGGCAAGTACGGATCGGGGACGCAAGGGCGCGTGGTCATCGATTCGGGCGATCCATCCAAGGGGTTCAAGAGCTACGACTGGTGGAGCACGATTCGGGCGACGGCACAAGGCTGGAGCGCGGAGCACAAGGACCCGACTTTCTCGTCCATCATTTGGGACCGCTGGATACTCCGCAATTTCTACGCGACCGGCGCCGATGCCGGACTCTTCTGGGACTGCACAAACCGCATTGAACCGTTTACGGTCGTGGTGGAAGACTGCGTGAGCATTGGCCGCGCGTTTGGCGGCGGCGTGGCGAGTTGCCTCTCGCGTTACGACGAACCGATCACGTTTCGGCGCTGCAAGTTGTGGTCGTTGGACGAATGGGGCGACACGGCAGGGCTTTACATCCGTATCGAGAATCAGGCTATGCCGGAGCGCCCGGACGTTATCGTGGAAGACTGCACGATGGTCAGCCCGCAGTGCGCGATGAAAGGCGGAAACTACGGTTTTCACACGTTCATGCGAATCCAGGCCAACCGCAGCCGATTCATTACGCTGAATTTCTCGCAACCAGCGGGGACTCCTACGGACGGCGTGATCCAGAGCGTGCAGAACGGCAAATACCTGCACGTGGACTTCCAGGATTGCACTTTGATGGGGTACAAGATTTTTGGCGTGAAGGTTGACAAGGATTCGGCGAAAGACATCGGTTTTACTGCAAAAGGATCGGTAAATGCGTACGTCCAATGGACTCAGGAAGTGCCGAAGGGCATGAACAAGCTGAGCAGTTGGCCGGTGGAGGTTTTCGACGAAATCTCGATGCCGACTGTGCCCGATCCACGTCCCACGATGGAGAACGAGACGTTAGTTGTCGGAGACATGTGCGAGGTATCTCCGATCGTTTGGAAGGACAGACTCCATCTCCTCATTTGCCATCGGCCCGCTAGCGGCGGCACAAGGGAAGACTATTATCTCACCATTAACGACGTAGAATCGGGCGCTGAGCTAGCTCGCTTTGCCACCGGCTACGGTCTGGCGAGCGCGGAAGTATTCGGCGACGCGATCGTTGTGACGGCGTCGCGTTTTGCGGATAACAACTGGAACGACGTGACGTTGTTTAAGTCGAATGACCTGAAGAATTGGACCGAGAAAGTCATCATCACACAGGAGCCGAATGAGCACCTGTTCAACAGTTCGGTGTGCCAAGGGCCCGAGGGATACGTGCTCGCGTACGAGAGCAACGACCCGGCGTACCCGGCGTTTACAATCAAGTTTGCGCAATCGAAAGACCTGGAGACCTGGACAAAGCTCCCGGACTCGACATTCGGCACGGATAGGTATACGGCATGTCCGACGATTCGCTATTCCGACGGCTTCTACTATGTGCTCTATCTGGAACACCGTTCGCCGCGCTGGTTTTTCGAGACGTACATCACGCGGTCGGCCGATCTAAAGACTTGGTATCGGAGTCCGCTTAATCCTGTGCTCTCGCCCAGAAAGATCGACGATGGCGTCAACGCGTCGGACCCGGATCTGGTTGAGTTCAAGGGGAAGACCTACCTCTATTACGCGGTTGGCGATCAACTCACGTGGATGAACATCAAGCGCGTGGAATATCCAGGACCGCTGGCCGATTTCCTGAAGGCATGGTATCCCAGCGAAGGCCTTCGCGACGCGGGCGACATGCCGGGATACCGTGCGCGAGTCGCCGCGCAGGCAAAAGTTGCGCGCCAGGAGTGGTTCCGCAACGCGAAGTTCGGCATGTTCATTCATTGGGGTCCCTTCTCAAATCACGGAGCCGATCCGAATGCGAAGTTCGACTATTTTGAGATCAAGTCGAACCCTTCCATTGAGAAGGATTTTCAGGTTTACGCGAGTCAGTTCAACGGGAAATCGTTTGATGCCGCGAAATGGATGGAGACCGCCAAGGCGGCCGGAGCGAAGTATGTCGTGTTGACGTCGAAACACCACGATGGATATGCGCTGTTCGACACGAAGCTTTCTACTTACGATTCCGTGGACATGACGCCCAAGACGGACTATGTGCGCGCGTTTCTCGAAGCGGCGCATGCGGCGGGTCTTAAGGCCGGTCTCTACTATTCGATCCTCGACTGGCACGAACCCGGCTACTATGCGGATCTCCCGAAGTTCGTGGACAACTTCTTGTTCCCGCAGGTGCGCGAACTGTGCACGAACTACGGACCCCTCGATTGCATTTGGTTCGACGGAGAATGGGACTATCCGGCTTCGACGTGGAAAGCTCCGGAGCTCGTAGGAATGATTCGCGAGTTGCAGCCCACCGCATTGGTGAACGATCGCATCGGTCTCAACGAACGCGGCGTGACCAAGCTATCCGACTTCTACACGCGCGAACAGCCTTCGGAAATGAACGTCGCCATGGGGTTCGAGCGAGAGAAGCCGTATCCGTGGGAAGCGTGCATGACCATCGGCGACTACTGGCAGTATTCGTTAAAGGACAAGAACTACAAGAGCGTTAAGGAACTTGTTGGCATCCTCGTGGACGTGGTCAGCCGTGGAGGCAATCTGCTGCTGAACGTAGGGCCGAATCCCGACGGTGTAATACCCGACGTGCTCGTTGAGCGCATGAAGGGAATCGGCGAGTGGATGGCGGTCAATGGCGAAGGCATTTACGACACGACGGGGTCGCCATTCGCCTCGTTGCCGGTTGGCAAGTGCACGGTGAAAGGTAACCGTCTGTACCTCTTTGTGGATAGACTTCCGGAGGCTCCGATTGCACTTCCGGG
>JAIBAQ010000159.1 GCA_019695095.1 Candidatus Hydrogenedentota bacterium | reverse complement strand
ATGCAGCTCCCACTCACCGCCTTCACGATGTACCTCTCGTCCGAAGCTTGTGCTCCCCGCACGATCCAGACCTACAACGCCATCATCGCCGCCTTCGACACCTCCTGGCAGTCCAGGCCGGGGAAGGGGACCACGCCCACCCGCACGGACGTGGAGACGTTTCTCGGCCGCAGTCGCAAGGACGGGACTCCCCGCGCCGCCGCCACCCGCAACCAGGAGTTGGCCACGCTCAGGGTGTTCTCGGCCTTTGCCCGACGGGACCTGGGCTGGGAGAACGACCCGACCGAAAAGATCCCCTTCGTCCGGGAGCCCCCGCGGGCGCGGACGGTGCTCACCGCCGACGAGCTCCAGCGCTCGTTCCATGCCCTGTCGACGGGGCTGCGACCGCAGGACCGGGCCTGCAACCTTGCGATCCTGGCCCTGCTCTCCCAGGCGGGCCTCCGCGTCCACGAGCTCGTGAAGCTCGACCTCGACCAGGTGGACTTGGTGACAGAGACCCTTCTACGGGTCGAAGGGAAGGGCGGGACGGCCCGAGAGATTCCTCTGAACGAGCGGGCCCTCCTACTCCTCCTCGACTGGATCAAGGAGCGGCCCAAGCACGCTCTTCCCGGAGAACGGGCCCTCATCGTCTCCTCTCGCGGGACCCGTATCTCGATCCGCACGGTCGAGCGCCGCATCCAGCGACTGCGGGAAATCATGCAGCTCGCAAAGAAGGCGACGCCCCACAGCTTCCGGCACACCTTCGCCACCTTGGCGCTCTTGGCCGGGACCGACCTTGCGATCCTGGCAGAGCTCCTGGGGCACAGTGACATCAACACGACCGCCCTTTACCTGCACTGCCTCGACACGCGTCGCCGGGAGGCCGTCCGGAAGCTCGCGTACACCGTTCCCCCGGAGGTCCTGCCCGTGTCACCCCAGGCCGACGAGCCGGTCCCGACTCCCACTACGGACCCCCTTCCAAAAACGCCGGAACCCCTCGCATCTCCGCCGCCGATCCTGCTTGACGACCAACAGGGCTTGGACGACGCGGCTTAAAGTCCGGATCAGAAGCGCCCCACAGTACTCAAATGTTCAATATGTAAACATCAGTCTACGATCTGTTTACTGGACATCCAAGCAGCCCCGCTTCGGGAGTCACGGCGACTAAAAAAGCTTGACAACCCCTCGGAAACCAGCAAAAGGGGAGGTCAAGAACATTACTCACTGTCATCGGCACGGAAGTTGCCCCATGCGATTCATCGACCTGTTCGCCGGCCTTGGCGGTTTTCACCTAGCTCTTCGCCGCCTCGGTCATGAGTGTGTTTTTGCGTGTGAAATTAACGATACGCTCCAAACCACCTATGAGCGGAACTTCGATATTAAACCTTTGGGGGACATCCGTGATGTAGTAGCGAAGTCCGTACATGACCACGAAATCCTTTGCGCAGGCTTCCCCTGTCAACCGTTTTCAAAAGCGGGACAACAGCTTGGTTTCGAATGCCCCTCGTGGGGTGATCTGTTCGGGCACGTCGTTCGGATTCTGAGAGTTAAGAGGCCTCAATTCTTCATGCTTGAGAATGTTCCACATCTCGAACGTCATAAAGACGGTGGGACGTGGGCGCAGATGAAAAAGCAACTCGAAGACCTGAAATACAAGGTGGAGGAGAAGCGGCTTTCTCCTCACCACTTCGGCATTCCACAGGTTCGGGAACGACTTTTCATCGTCGGTAAGTTGAGGAACCTGGAGGGCTTCAGTTGGCCTGAAAAGGAGTCCGAAGCCAACCCTGATATCACAAAACTTCTTGATAAAGAGCCGCCGAATGCGCGGAGGATTCCAGAGCAGGTCGAAGACTGTCTGAAGGTATGGCAAAAGTTTTTGGATGCTTTCCCGAAGGGAGAGGAGCTTCCATCTTGGCCAATCTGGGCGATGGAGTTTGGAGCGACGTACCCCTATGAAGGGTGGACACTGTACGACTACTCGCCCAGTGAGATGCGTGAATTCAAGGGGGCCTTTGGAGTTCCGCTGAGGAACTTGACCCGTTCTCAACGTCTGAACGCTCTGCCCTCTTATGCTCGCAAGCCAGGGCCTTACCCCGCCTGGAAGGTCAACTTCATTCGGCATAACCGCGAACTCTATATTAAACATAAGAAATGGATTGATCGCTGGCTCCCTAAGATCCGGCGCTTCCCTGCTTGTCTCCAGAAGTTGGAATGGAACTGCAAGGGTGAAGAGCGCCAGATCTGGGATTACTTGATCCAGTTTCGTGCATCCGGTGTTCGTGTAAAGCGCCCTACGAGCGCACCATCTCTTATCGCGATGACGACTACCCAGGTCCCTATTGTCGGTTGGGAAAAGCGCTATCTAACGCCTCACGAATGCGCGAAGTTGCAAGGACTCGGTGATCTTGAACACCTGCCTGAGATTCCGAATCGCGCGTATGCCGCCCTCGGCAATGCTGTGAATGCGGACTTGGTGGAGAAGATAGCGGAGCGGCTCGTCGGTCGTGTAACTGCACTCGAACTACTGGAGGCAGGATGAGATTACCGGGCATCATGCTGAGGGTGGGACAGGTTGTCCCTGGTTGTTTGGATTCGGCGTTCGCGTGGTCGGCGCAGAAGACCGGTCAAAACACTCATCTACATGCGTTCAGGAAGGCGGTATGGGGATGACCCTCGGGTTTTCCTTGCTCTGCCCACCCAATCGCACGTACCTTCTCCCCATGGAGAACAGGAAATGACGACTGAAGCGACCATCGGAACAGATGAAGCTCTGGACTTCAGCGCGGTGGCCAGCCAACTGGCCGAACTCTCGCGCGATGGTACCTTGCCGGAAGGCCAGACTGATCAGGGGTCTCAGAAGGCAGCGCCATTCTCGGCGGGGGAGGTGGACTTTCTGTCGAATGACTGGCTGATGCGTGTCGTGATGGTTCAGCCGTGGCTCGGGCTGGATTCTCCGCTCAATGGCGATGAGAGTGCTGCGAAGTTGGCACAACAACTGTTCAGCGAACTTTCCTATCAGTTGGCTGAACCGTGCTTCACGGTCTCTCCTGGAGGCACCGTTGTTCTCAATGAACGCGGTCTGAGCCACCTGGAACAGCGCTTGTCGCGAGCGGTCGAGTACCGGGAACTGTTTGAAGAATTGCTTGAGGAGGGAAAGACCAAGGAAGCGAACTCCCAATGGCGGGAGAACTGGGATGAAGCAGGTTCACAGGCACGTCAACCGTTCGGGCGCATCTCTGCAAAGGTGGAGGCGTGGAAGATCAAGTCGTTCCGAGGCCATGCGGACGAGAATCTTCTCGACCTGAATCCCTCCTACCAGAGAGACTTCGTGTGGTCTCTCGCGGAGTCGCAAGAACTCATTACTTCTATTCTCCGAGGCATCCCGCTTCCGTCAGTAATTCTCATGCAGGGTGAGGACGACGATATCTGGCACATTGTCGATGGCAAGCAGCGGCTGACCTCTATCCTGCGATTCATTGGTCGTCATCCGGAGGGCCGAACACACGCCAAGAAGTGCGAAGGGTTTTCACTCTTTGACACTGACTTCCGCAAGTTCGTGAAGGCGAATAGCTTTACGCAACGAGATCTGACTGAACACTTCCTTCCGTTCCGTCTCGCGCGTTATGACGCGGGTGATCCGCTCGCTCCTCTCTCGGGGAAGTACTATTCCGAGATCCAGAGCAAGACTGTCGAAATCGGTGGAGAGAAGATCAAGATCTCGAAGCTTTTTGAATCGGAAGCTACGAATTACCTCATTCCCGTAATCCTGTACAGTAAGACGAGCCTTCAAAACATTCGTCGTGTGTTCAGCCTCTACAATAGCCAGGGGAGAAAGCTGAACGCAGAAGAACTGCGGAACGCGGGCTTCCACCACTTGGCATTGACCAGGCTGTTCCTCGTGCTGAGCGGCGATCGAGCTGATGATGCATCGGTCGATGCAATGGTTCCCTTCATGCCTCCCGAACTTCGGAAGAGGAATCCGGAGGTGGGGAAGATTCTCGGCGAACTCGGATTCGGAACCTCGCGCTTCAAGCGTACCAAAGTTCTGAGCTGGGCGACTGCTCTGATGTTCCACAAACCGAACGAGCAGAACGACAACCTCTCAACTCCATCAACGGCGATGCAGATCGACGCCATGCTGGAGGACATCAGCACACGAGGTGAGGGCCACCCTCTCTACTCGACTGCGCAACTCAAGACGTTCTCTCAGATCTGGCAGGATGCTATCATCGCCCATAACGATGCGGCTGACGCCTGGGACCCGAAGTTCCGTAACCGTAGGGGGATCGGTTCCAAGTGGGAGGAACTGCCTGTCGTTGCGAGCCTGATCACCGCATTCCTCGTCGTGGTGGCCGAAGCAACTTCAAGCCTTCTGGATAGAACCGATACGCTGCGTGAACTGACGAAGACGCTCCCTGGTCCTGCCAAAACTCAGAACAAGACTCAGTGGCAGTATGTCGCAAAAGTTGTGACCAAACTGCTTTCGGCGATGGAGGTTGACGAGGCGAAACTCGGAACGGTTTTGGACCAGCGGTTTAAGTATAACTGCCTCACTACCTTCCATAAGCTCGCCAAGTAGGACGAAGGATGAGTGATCAATCCCGGATCGAACTCCTGCACCGGGTCGAGCCACAAGTGTCCAAACCGGTTGCCGACGGAGCAGTTCCAGACTCGTGGTGGGCTCGTATCGAGCAAGCGTTCGGGAACTTTACCCCTGATGCAAAGGCGGCATTCACGCACGACACACACGCTCTTGCATGTGAGGTTCTTCCACAGGCTAAAGACGCAATATCAGAGAACTGGCCTGCAAGCCGGATTCGTACCGGGGTCGTTGTCGGATCTGTACAGTCCGGCAAGACTGCAAGCATGTTGGGCCTGTCAGCTCTGCTTCTGGACCGAGGCGTGGGCCTGCTCGTTGTTCTGGCAGGGACACGCATTGCCCTTTGGCTGCAAACCTACGAGCGACTCCTAACGCAACTCGACGGAAGCACTCCAGAAACTGCTTGGAGGCGCAACAAAGAGCGCGTACTCGTACCTGCTCCGGAAGACATTCTTAGCGCCGATGCCCGCGCGGAGACGCGCGCGTACCTGAGGTTCCAGCGCCGACAAGTTGAAAAGGCATTGCAAGAAGGTCGCCCGTGTTTGTTTGTCGTGCCTAAGGAAGACGCTCACCTGCTTGAACTCGGTCGGTTGCTTCGGGAACTTCTTTCCCCGGCTCTTCTTGATGCACGAAGCCACCCACTCGACCTCGTTGTTCTCGACGATGAGGCCGATGATGCATCTGTACTCGCAGCGGCGACGGATAAGGTCACTCCAAAGTTTATCCAAGAACTGTGGAGTATTCCTGGCAATCCTGACGTAACGTGGCATCCTCGACTTCGGGCGGTGTACGTTGCGTACACGGCGACGCCTCAAGCAAACCTTCTCCAGGCAAGCCATAATCCTCTCTCTCCGAGAGACTTCTTTTTCGCTCTCAGAACGCCTGATCAGGTCGGTGCGGTTGTTCCGAGACAATTGACCTTTACTGAACGAGTTGGCATCCGCCGATATTACACGGGGGGTCGCACGTTTTATGAGCGTTTGCGTGGTCGCCCTGGTGACTTTTGCTGCACCCGACCCTATCCAGTTCAAGGACAAGGAGAACCCGCTGCTCTGCACGACGCCCGAGTAGCTCGGGAGCGTTGGCATCTTCTGGGAGACGCACTTCGATCCTACTTTATCGGTGGTGCACTGCGCCTGTATCTCGGTAAAAGGCGGCTTTCGACGCTGCCTCTTGCACCCGTGTCAGAGGGGGCTCTGCGAGCAGTTTTGCCCGATCCCCATGTAATGCTCTATCACCCTTCAGCTCTCAAGGATCTTCACTTCCAGGGGGCAGAAGATATATCTCGTTGGTCGGCAGCGAAACCCGGTGAAGAAGCGCGTACCAAGCCTGCTGAAGTGGAGGAAGGAAGGTTCGTCCTTGACGTCCAAGGACTCGTTGCCCGACTGAGTTCTGAGGAATCCGCGTGGCGCGGGTGGGTGGACCAGTTCGATCTCACGTCTGGCGAACTTCAAACCCTTCCCGGAGGGACCTATCCCTCGTTGGCCGGAGTTCCCTGGGAGGCTATCCGAGAACTTCTTGTAACCGAGATCTTTCCACATACAAAACTTCGCGTTCTCAATTCCGATCCTCGCGCCGATGATCGCCCAGTCTTTTCCCCTGTACGAGTCGATGAACCTTCTGGGACATTCCTTCCCCCACACGAGATCTACAGCATCTTTGTCGCTGGGAACATCCTCTCTCGGGGGCTGACGCTCGAAGGACTTTCAACGAGCTTGTTCCTCCGATCCTCCCGGGAACCGGCCGCAGACACGCAGATGCAGATGCAGCGCTGGTTTGGGTATCGTGGTTCCCACCTCCCATTCTGTAGAGTATTCCTTTTTGAGGATCAACTGGCACTCTTTCGCAGCTACCACGCGAATGATGAGGCGTTGAAGCAAGAAATTCTACGGCGAAGCGATGTATCGACGCCACCGGATCGTGTTCTCGTCCTCGCGGGCGAACGGTTCGTCGCGACCGCAAAGGTAGAGACGCGGCATCTTCCCCTGCATCCAGGTCCTACGCCTGCCATCCGCATCGTCGAGCATGAGAACGATGCTCTAATCCAAGCTAATACGGATCTGGTGGTACAGTTCCTGACCGGTCATGAAGTCGATGTCATCGAAGCTCCCGTCGGTACGGTTCGCGGTCTAATCACTCGCGAGCCGATCGGAATGTTCGAGGTTGCCGACCTCCTCGATGGCTTGTGTTACAGCTACCACGACCCAGATCCCACGCATGAAGTCTACGCACGATGGCGCTCATTGGAAGTCCAACTCGGTCTCGGGGTGTCGCTTCTCAGAACGCCTGGGAAGAAGCCGAGCGCTCCTGCTGTTGAACCTGGCGGGTGCCCCTACTCCATTGCCGCGTATCTGCGGCTCTGGAACGCACTCCTCGGTCAGCACGATGTACGGGGCTTTTACCCGACAGACAGACCGGGCCTGAGCTGGCACATGATCGACATCGACGCTCATCGAACTACTCGCCCTCGTTTCTATGTCGGGGTGCGCTTTGGGAGCGAAGGCGTCGCACAAGATCCGCGACTGGCTGAACGTGGCATTCAGACGATGCGACGAGGGCTCTCAATCCGCCCCCATGTCCTGGAAACCCTGTGGGGAACTAGAGGGACAGAGGGACAGTACTACGGCGACCAGTTGTTCGACTATCACCTGCATGCTTCACAGCCCGTTCCCCGCCTTCACCAGGACTCGCTCTGGCGTCCACGGTCCCACCCTGGGCTCGTATTGGTGCATCTGATCCGTCACCCTGAGAAGCCCGTGGATATGGTCGCGCTCGGGCTTGCGCTGCCTCATGGCGGGCCTGATCATATCGCGGCACTCCGGGGGGCCACCCATCCATGAGCCAGACGTGGACGTTCGAGAGTCTTCGCGAGGCACTGCAAGTGCTGCAACCGGAGCCTTCTTTCGGCGTCCGTCGGACATTCTGGATCGTTGAGCGACTCCTCGGCGTGGCGATCTATAGCCAGAATCGATACGAACTGTTCCTTGTGGGACCTTCTCTTCGCCCCCGCTCTCCTGTGGTTCGCCGTCACATCGAACACGGAACGTGGCAAGGCCAGGAGGGGGCACCTTTCGAGGCGAATCGCATCATTCTGCCTGCAGCCCCTCACTTTCTTTCAGTGGCGACGTTGATCGCTATTGAGTTCCTGCGTGCGGGCCTTGGAGAAGGGATTCCCCTGCCTCAGGCGTTCGAGGTTGTCGAACCTTTTATCGAACTCGCTCTGCGCCGAAATATTCTTGCGGATGAGTCCATCCTGGGCCTCATGGGAGAACTCCTCACGCTGGACCGGGCACTTCTCTCGGTCCGGGACCACCCTCCCTTCTATTCAGCCGTCATTGATTCATGGCGTGGCTACCAACACTCTGCAACCGACTTTGTGTGGGGGGCTGTTGCAACAGAGGTGAAGACCACAACCTTGAACGAATCCAAGCACTGGATTCACAGCCTGGCTCAGGTCGAGGCAGTGGGACTTCATGGAAAACTTCCTGGTGCTGAGATCATGCTCCTGAGTTTCGGTCTCACCCCATCGGCCGACGGCGGCCTCACGATCCCTGGTCTCGTCGATCGTATTCTCGGGCGGTTGAAGACCTCCGAACCCGGCACTTTGAATCCGCTGCA
The DNA here is from genome assembly GCA_019695095.1 of Candidatus Hydrogenedentota bacterium. Taxonomy (NCBI): domain Bacteria; kingdom Pseudomonadati; phylum Candidatus Hydrogenedentota; species Candidatus Hydrogenedentota bacterium. The sequence goes on along the minus strand of JAIBAQ010000159.1, from coordinate 5,285 downwards.
AGAGCGTTTCCTGCACGATCTCTACTCCTATGGTGATGACGCTGGAAGCCACTACGATCACGCACGCATGCGGGATTGGCCTGCTTATCAGGCCGCGTGGACCCTCACCTTTACCCCAAGGCTTTACCGTCTTGGCGATTCTGATATCCGCATCATTCGCAGGGCCGACCTCGCTGGACTGCACGTAAGCGCTGACCACATCCGTTATCGGATGGATCTACCGCCTGTAATCAACGCGACGAACCCCCACTCTGATTGGATAGCAGGTGTGAGTTCTTTGGTTCGCTCTTGGCTCAATGTTACATGATCGAGGTGAAAGGTCGAGCAAGCCCGTAACAATGAATCCGGAAAGTCACATCGACGTTACTCCAGCCGTCATTGCTCAATTGAGGGACGTACTGGCAGGTCTCTTTGATAGTCCAGACTCCGCACGACGTGTTGCAGCCGACGCAGGTTTGCGTCCCGACCGCCTCGCGTTGCAAGGCAGCCCTCAAAACTATTGGCACGAGATAGTGGAGGAGGCCCGGAAGGCACAACTCTTGGGCGTTCTCGTCCGGATTGCATCTCAGCAATATCCAGCCAATGCGGTTCTTGCGGAAGCAGCGTCAAGATTCCCCTCTTACGGCAGCGTTGCACCTGCGACGACGGGTTCTATGCCCCCACACAACTTGCTCCGGAGGACGCCATCGTTCATTGGACGTTCGTTGGTTCTTCACGCGATTCACAGACGCTTGGTCGAGGAACCTCCGGCTGAGTTGCTTTCCGGCCAATGCACCCTCTACGGGCTGGGTGGTGTAGGTAAGACCTCGATTGCTCTTGAATACGCTTATCGTTACATGCACGCGTATCCGGGGGGCCTTTGGTGGGTGGATGCGAGCGCTGCGCCTGACGATGCGTTCGCTCGACTTGCGGGCACACTGCGCATTATCGGCTCTTCGGGGGTTCGAGATGTGATGGCACGTGTCCCACGCGATGCACCAGCCAATGACCAAGCAAGTGCGGTACGTCTGGCACTTCAAAATCAGGGGCGTCGGACTCTCCTCGTGCTCGATAACGTGGAGACTGAAGGCTGGAGCGCATGGTTTCCGGGCGGCCCGGTAGCGGTTCTTGCACTAGCTCGTGATCGAACGATAGCGCCAACGGAATGCACAGTCCGAGTTGATCCCCTCGATGACGATGAAACACATGAACTGGCCTCACGTCTCGCAAATACACCCACTTTGGCGCTCGCCGACCAAGAGGCACGTTCACGCGTGCTTGTACACACTCTTGGTGGCTTGCCCTTGGCTGTGACCGTTGCAGTGCGTGCGGTAACGCAGATGCGAATGACATGGCGTGGTTACGAGCAACTCCTTACTACTCACGCGTTGCGTCTGTTGGATGATCCCCGACGGTCTGTGGATTACCCGCGGGGGGTCTTCGCAGCCCTCGATGTTTCACTCGATCGGTGCGCTGAACATGAAATTGCACGCCGAATGTTGGACGCGGCGGCACTATTCGCACCTGAGTTCGTACCCCTCGCATGGATCACCGAGGCGATCGAACTGGAGGATGAACTCGACAGGCATGATGCTTTGGAGATTCTTGAGGCTTTGGCTCTGATCAGCGTCAACCCAGAAGGTGGCGCACTGTCGTTTCATAGGCTCGTCCAATGGCGTGTGCGGGACCGTATCACCGAGTGGCCGAAGTCCGTTATCCAGCGTGCTGGGACATGTGTCTACCGGTGGCTCGATGATGCCATAAAGCGAGTCGCAATCACGGAAGCAGAAGCAAGACGCCCTCATGTCGAGTCTTTGTTGGGCATTCTTGATAATACTGAAGAGCATCGTGCCTGGATTCAAGTTGCTGACAAGCTCTCGGTTTATCTGCGTACTGCGGGACAGTATCAGGCGGCGGCCGAGTTGGCTCGCGCGGTACTACGCCGAGCCGAGGAACTCGAATCTTCAAACTCCGAGGAGATTGTCGAATATCTGATGGAATTGGGCGCTACTCTGCGAGAACTTGACGATTCTCGGGGGGCATCAGAAAGTTTTGAACGTGCTCTCGGCATTGCATCATTGGTCCATCCCCCGGATTCAAAGCAGTTGGCTAGGGTGCTTTCCAACGTGTCTCTCGTTCGTCACGATATCGGTGACGTACGCGGTGCATTGGAGGCCCTTGATCGAGCTGCGGTGATATGGGGGAATAGCTCTCAGAGGGATCGTGGGTATTCTTCGTTTCTGATGAATATGGGTATGACGTATCGGACGTTGGGATATCCCGCAAAGGCTAAACCATTCTTGGAGCAAGCGTTGCAGGTCAGGGAAGAGCCGGATGAACTCGACCGTCCGCGGGTTGCCGTGGCGCTCATGAATCTTGCCCTTGTACTCCGTGACTTGGGCAACGCTGCGGAAGCTCTACCACTCCTCGAACGCGCGCTCTCCATCCATGAGGCTACTCATGGCTCCGACCACCCCGTCGTTTCGATCCAACTTTCAAACCTGGCACTCGTTCTCCTGGACCTCGGAGACGCGCACCGTGCGGAGCCGCTCTTGGTGCGAGCCATTGGTATTGATGAAAAGGTTCGTGGCAAAGATCATCGAGAGTTGGCGATGCGTTTCAATAATCTCGGCTTGGCTTTCCGCAGTCTGGGAAAGCATGAGAGAGCGCTGTCGTTTTTTGAACGCGCGCTGTCGATCCACGAGCACGCTCTCGGGCCAGAGCATCCTGAAGTCGCCATCCGCCTTTCTAATGTAGCGCTAAATCTGCACGATCTTGGGAGACCTTTGGAGGCTCGACCGCTACTTGAACGCGCGCTCCGTATTCATGAGAATGCGTTCGCCGAAGACCATCCGAACACTGCCTTGCTGGTTTCAAACCTGGGTATGGTACTTTCCACTTTGGGCGAGGATGAGAAAGCGAGAGAGCTTTACGTGCGCGCTATCAATATTAGAGAGCGGTTGGGGCAGTCCCATCACCCGGCCGTTGCTTCCCCTCTCTCCAATCTAGCATTGATTGAGAAGGAGTTCGGTTTCCCAGAGAGAGCTCTTCCTCTGCTTATGCGAGCTATTGGTCTGCACGAAGCGGCCTATGGTTCAGATCACCTTGAGGGTGCTTTGCTCCACGACAATCTTGCTTCGGTGTTGTTGTCTTTGGGGAGAACGGAAGACGCTTGCGAGGCGTTGACCCGTGCATTGACTATCCGTGACAAACTTTTCCCACCGGGTGATCCGCACCTTCTTCGTCTGGCCTCGAAAGCTGCGGAGTTTCTTCCGGTGGAAGTTCCCAATGCCGCTAGGCCTTTTCTGGAGAAGGTGCGATCGATCGCGTTGCAAAGCCTTGAGCAACCGAGCGGCTGTTGCATTGAAGACATTCTTATGATCGTCGATGCTTTTTATAGAGCTGGTGAATTGGATGAGGCTGAACGGATGGTAGAGCAAGTTTTTGCGACCCAAAATGAACTTCTACAGGCTGGGCATCCAGACAGCACATACTGTTTCATCCATCTAGCTGCATTCAAGTATAAGAGAGGCGATCACAGCGGTGCCTATAAGTTGCTGTCAAGGGCATATGATGAGCACGTGAAAGTTCATGGGCTGAAGAACGAGAGCGCCATATCGTTGGAATCAAAACTTGCCGTTGTGCTAATAAACAACGGTGACAAAGCCGGTGCACTTCAATTCGTGCGGCGTGCTTCGGAGAAGGCAATTGAGGTTTTGGGACATGAGCACCCCCTATTGGCCACTCTCCAAGAACTGCGTGTGGCCCTCCCCCCTGGATTGAATGCGAGGCAATCAAGGGCGGGATCAGTTAAGCACAAGCAACGGCGTCGTTGATAACGGTAAAGAAACCGGAAACGCTTCAGAATGTTCCCGTCTGCCTCACGAACTTGACTTTGGGAAGCGACTCGTAGAGAGCACTGGAGAGGTTGAACTCTCCGTTGGGATTGACAGTCCTTGGCGTGGGTCGAGTCGATTGGTGCGGCAAGCCTCAGGTCCACAATCGTGCTCGTACGCTGGTAGTTGAGGAGGGGACGTGCGCTTCGTCGGGCGAGGTCGAGAGAGGCGAAGGAAAAACAGAGGCAGACATCTGCATCCAGTTCGGCGAGAGATCGTCGGAGTAGATTCCACAAGGCGTCGAGCCGCTCCACCGCTGCGTCCAGTTCGGGCACTCGGAGTACGAGCTCCGAGCCCAGGATCGTGAGGTTCCGCGGCTCAAGGGCACGAGCACGAGTGAGTGAGAGCCTTTCAGGCTTGGTCTGCCTTGCGAGCCGAGAGATAGGCTTGGTGGAGCAGGTGCCAGAGTTCGACTTCGCCTGGGCAGGTCGCGAGAAGTTGCCTGAGTTCTCGGCGGGCACGCACCCGGTTTGCTACGGCGACCCAAGCGAACCCTGCGACGCGGAGGGTGGGCGCTGCCGCCACAGCCTTCCGGTGCGCGTCCTGCTGCGCCCGAAACTCTGGGTTGAACTTCACGCGTGCGGCCCTAGCAGCCTCGGGCGACATCCTTTCACTCTCGACGAGGACTTGGCCCCAAGCCACAGGCGCGGCGGTCGGGGCCAGCACTCGGACGAAACAGCGGCATCGTTCGACTGCGACCCCCAGGCGGGTTGCGGCCCCGGGGGTGGACAGTATCCGAAGCGCTTGGGTTTCACTCCGAGCGGTGGCGCGGGACAGCGTTGCGGCCTCGAAGCGACGCTCCCTGCCTCCCTCTGCCAGGAGGGCAAGCGCCCGGAGCTTGAGCTTGCCGCCGCCGGTCTTGGTCTTCCGGTACGCCTCGGAGATCACGGCTTGACCGTACCGAACTCCCTGGGTCAAAGCCACCCGGCTTGGAGTTCAAAATCTTTGACCAATTACAAAGACAGCGGAATTGCCCGCGTTGAGACAGTAAGAGTTGACTCCATCAGCGAAGGGAATAGAGTCGCGCGCCATGTCCGGACACGAGCAACCAGCCCAAGTGGACGTTGGAATCCTGTCGGTAATTGCACCCGAACTCGACGCGGCCTTCACAGTTCTCGGTATTGACCGGCTGCATGATCGCACGAAAGAAGCTAGCGGCACGATCTACTGGTACGGTTCGACGTTTTCAAAAATCGTGAATCGTCATTACTCATTCGTGCTGGGGTGTATTGGTCGTGCTGGCAATCCCGAGTCGGGCGCAGCAGCGGCGGAAATGATCGCGAAGGGGTGCGGCTCTTTTGGTGCGGCGGGGTATGAAGCGGGTTGCGCCGTGGGACTGGAAATGGGGGCGGTGGTCGGGTAGTCGGGGTTTGCCCACCACCAACCTCCGAGCCACCGCCATGAGCACTC
>JAIBAQ010000158.1 GCA_019695095.1 Candidatus Hydrogenedentota bacterium | reverse complement strand
CCGGGGCCGCGTTTCGGCAAGTCGGCTCATGCAGGGTTTGTGACGTATGGGTCCACGCCGCGCGCCTCTTCCCTCTTGTCATTCCGAGTCCGCCCCAGGCGGACGAGGAATCTGGCTTAAACCTCTCGCGCCGTGCGCGGAACACCATATTCGCGCCTGGCCCCATGTCTCTGTAGCGCTTGCTCTCCGCCGACACACCTGTCGGCACTCCGGGCGTCCCCCAGCGCTTGCTCGGGATGCCGCATCTTATGGCGCAGCCGCCCTCGTCTGCGATTCAGTAGAGCAGCGCTCGCCAGCGCGGCGCGGATAACCGAATCACATCCAGGCAAATCCGCAAACCACGGCCAACTCGCACCCGCTCAACAACTTACTTCCCCAATGCCCAACTTCTTTGCGATCTTGAGGAATAGAGGGACCTGGAGCGTGCCCTCAAATTGGGGCGGTAGCATCCATCTCGATTTCGAAAAGCAGGTCGTCGCGACAGATGTCGTTGTTTGTGATTAGGAAAGGCAGCTCCCCCATGCCCCGCGACGCCAGGTACGCCTTAAGGCGAGGAGCATCCTCACGTTTTTTGAAATACGCAATCGCTCGCGTAGTGTCATCCCACGTCATGTCACGCGATTCGAGGATAGCGGACACGACGTCGAACGTGAGCGCGATTTGGGCATCGATGTCACCGATGTGCGTGCTCTTGCCGTCGGGCGCGATACTGGCCGTGCCTGAAACAAACAAGCGCCTGATGCGTTCCGTGCTCAGCTCGACGGCCCGGCTGAACGAACTCCCGTATTGCGGCGCCGGGCATTGCAGCGGCGAATTGACCATAGTTGAGATGGTCTCGCACTGCGGCGCTTTCGCGGCGAGGAGGCCCGCCGTCAGTGCCGCGCCTGCGATGTTGTGTCCCCCGATGCATGTACTCGCGGGCACGATGCCGTCAAATACCTTGTACTTGCGGAAAAATGCCGTGCGTACGGCGTTGAAGTCATCGTACCAATCGAGCATGCGGTAGTTGTAGAACCACGTCCGGATGACGTTATAGAAATCCATCCCAAGCGTGGTGAGGGCCGCGGACATCAACTCGAGGATTTCTTTTGTCTGGTCACCGCGCGAGGCGGAAGGATCCCGTGTAAGAAGACCTCCGAGGCGGCAGTACCGAATGCCGTCGATGTCGTACGTGCTGCCCACGGGGCGATCGTCGACAACGACCGGATCGACGGTCGTGCCCGTGACGGCGTAGAGATGGAGTCCACGCAGTGGTTCAGGATTGTCGCAGCCTTCCTCCACCCATGTAGTGGGAATGGTCGAGGATTGCAGCGATTCGACAAGGTGCGGCGCTTTCTTTCCCGAGATTCCAAAGACATCCGCCGAGACCACGCTTGCGCCGAGGGCCCGGACTGTGGCGGCGGCTTTTTCGAACACCTTCTCATCGGACTCCCCGTTACAGGGAATGGCAAGAACAAACATGTCGCTGCATGTATCGTACGAGGAGGCCGCCACCTGGACCCCCTTGTGTTCCTCGTGGTGAACTGGCACTACAGATTCGCGGTCACACTGACTCATCTCGACTCCCAAACACGGCCTCGGCGGACCGCGGAAATTCTTGCGTTATAGGGAAAGGATATAGGCTGCCAACTCGCTCAATTCGGTTTCGGTCAGGCCCTGAGTAGCACCGTGTTTGCCGTCAGGATTGAATTTTGTGAGTACCTCAAGCATGGTCGCGGCGCGGCCATCGCTCAGGTACGGAGCCGTGCGCCACACTTCATTGAGGCTCGGCGTGTCGAAGGGCTTGCCTTCGTCCATGCCTTTCCCCGTTCCAACTTCATACTCCTTCAAATCGGTGTACAGAACGCCGGCATGGCAGGTGTTGCACGCTGCTTTGGTGAAGATGTCCTTGCCACGTTGCGCCGCCGAGCTGAGTTCGCCGTTCTCCAGCAGCGGGCTCGGGACCGGTTTGAGCGACTTCAGATAGAGGTCGATCTTGACGGCATCTTCCTCGGGGCGCACGGCGAACTGGATGAACTTCATCCCAGAGCGCACTGCCTGCTCGGCGGTTTCACGAACGCCGCGGCTCATGACGGGAGGCGTGCTGTGCGTGAAGAGCATGTTTTTGGTGTTCTTGGGATTGCCAATTCCGTCATTCAGCAAGTCCCAGTTGAGGCCGTCTGCACGAGCATCGGGGTGACAACTCGCGCAGCTTTGCCAATGCTGAAAGCACATGCGCGCATCGTTAAAAAGCATCTCGCCCTGGCGTTGCGGCGTGGTCTCCGCGCCTTGCGACAAAGCGATGCTCTTTGTCGATGGCGCCGGGTCTTTGGCTATATCGACGATTTCGACGGTATCCGAGAAGTACTCGGCCGTTACGGCGGAGTGCCCGAGCACGAGCAGGGCACGTGGACCAAGGCCGTCCAGACTTAACCTGCGCCTCATTCCGGTCAAGAAGGACAGGTCATTGGGCACGTCGGCGGGCGTAGTCGAAACTTCGCTGACATGTTCGCCAGCGGCCACTTTGTCCAGTTTCGTGTGCAGGGCCGCGCGATCGATAACGCTGATTTCGTGTGTTCCCGCGTGCGCCACGCAAACGTACTTCCCGTCTGCTGAACAGGCCACACCCCATGGATTGGCCGCGCCCAACTCCACGTCGTCCAGCAGCACGGTGTTGACGGCGGCGCCGGAAGCCGCGTCGAGAATGGTCAATGCATTGGTGTTCATCCAACCGCGTTCAAGCTGCGTGGTCGGCAATTGATAACGCGCAAGGATGTGAGCGACATAGACATACTTGCCATCCGCGGAAACGCAGATTCCACGGACGCCAGAACTTCCGTTGGGAAGTAAGGTAGTAGCGCGAACTTGATTGGAGGCCGTGTCGATTACCGTTACTGCTGCGGCAATAAAATCGCCATCGGCAGGCCCCGCAGGAAGCAGATTGGCGACGAACAGCGATTTGCCGTCCGGGGTGATGACCGCAGCGGACGGTTCCCGCACGGCCCGTACACGGGCAATCTCCTTCCCCTCTGCGATATTGAGAACCGAGACATCGTTGTTGTACCGATTGCAGACATACAAGGTCTTACCATCGGGGCTAATCACGGGCGCACCCGGGGTGTGTCCCACCGCGATCGCGTTAAGAATCTCGCTGTTGGCGATCTTGACGCACAAGACCTTTCCGGCAGGCGTCCCGTTCGTGACATAGAGCACAGTGCCATCCTGCGACAGGGCCAATCCGGAGGGTGATTCCGGCAATGCGATCTTACCAGCGACTGTTCCTTTCGCGAGATTCAGCACGGCGATCGTGTTGCTGTTGCATTCTGCGACATACACGTGTTCGGCGCTGGCGTCGGCAACGAGAGCGATTGGAGCGCTGAATGCCTCAGCTTCAGAGCGGGTTGCCCCCATCAGCGATGTCAGGGCCAAAGCGAACGCCATGAAGAGATGGCATTCCATTTTCCGAATTCTATTCATAATCATTTATCTGCCTACCTCTTCAGGGTTCACGTTTTGCGGTCTTGGTTGTGTTGGATACTGGAATGATCACGCGGAATCCGACATTGTGCACGGGACGCCATGCCTCGTACGCCAATCGGAACGATGAACTGGCTCTAAAGGGCCTGTCAATCCACGACCCGCCTCGTACGACCTTCTTCGCGGAAAGATCGGCATCCTCCCTCCCATCCGCCGCCGCGTAGGGATACGGCTTATACGTGGACGAAGTCCATTCAGCCACATTGCCGTGCATGTCGTACAAGCCCCAGGCATTGGGTTGGTACGCCGCCACGCCAGTCACGATGCGGCATCCGTCGTTAAAGCGGCTGTCTTTCGGAAGGAAGTCTTCGTAGGGAGAAGGATTCTGAATGGGTTGCGGGTTGATGCCGGCCACTGCCAACAAACGGATGGCCGCATCGGCCAGGTTCGCGCACGTGGAGAAATCCGCGTCCATCGTGCCATACCAGAACGGCGTTTCCGCGCCCGCGCGGCATGCCCATTCCCATTGAGCTTCGGTGGGCAAGGTACACGGTTCGCCTACGCGGCCCGCGATCCAGTTGCAGAATGTCCGCGCCTCCTCCCACGTCACGCGGATGACAGGGAAGTTGGGATCTTGCGTCGGATAACCGGGGGTAGTGTGGTCTTTGTTGTGTTGGTCGACGACGCCGTTGTCGTGAGCGGGATTGAACTGATGGAACTGGGCGTTCGTAACCTCGGTGACGCCCATCCAGAACGGAGTGTCAATCTTGACGACGGTGCGCGGCATTTCATCGGCGCTGCCGTTTTCACTCCCCATCACGAACTCGCCGGCTGGAATCAGGGCTAATTCCATGTTCACCCCGTTGCCGAGGGCGATCATGCGTCTGCCTTGGCCGCCTGTCGAGGCCTGCAAGGCCTTTGCCGTGGCTGTGTCAAACGGCCACCCATTGCACGCGAGACCATCGGGCTGTGCCGGCGTCGAAGCCGCCGGCATAACGGCGGGACCCAAGTCTTGAGGCATCTCCGGGATAACCTCAGGATCCTCAGGACGTCCCGCGAATTGAGTCCTCATTTCAAGCCGGCGCTGATGGAAGTTGCCGGGGATCGTCGCCTGCTCCGACCAAGTGCCGTGGTCGGGTACATTCAGGTCGATCCACGTATAGAGCCGTTGCCATGCATCAGCGTCCAGTTTCACACCGTGGTGACCCTTTTCCAGCATCTGTATAAGCTCGCTGGTACTTGCGTGGAATTCGGTGGGCGTAGGCATGTGATAGTCGCTCTCGGGTCCGGGTCTGCGCACGTAGGGATGCAACGCAAGATACGACGGAGTGAAATTGCTCCAGCCATTCTTCTCTTTGCGAGAGAGATCCGGTATCGCCTTGCCGTCCGAGCGCTCTGTTCCGTTGTGGCACCCGACACAGTACTTGTCGAGCATGGGCTGTACATCGCGCTTGAAACTGAACCCGCGCGCGGGACCGTTCCACGGCGCGATGGCATCGGGAGCGCGACGCGATGCCAAGGTCGGCGAGGCCGGCGGCGTCATGTTCTGCTGTTCGTGGCAACCGATGCACGAAACAGCTTCGCCGGGCATTCCTACAAACCAGCTCCGCATTACCTGCAGCGCGCGGCCTTCGGCGTCCAGAGGCTGAAGCGCGATAGGTATATTGGCAGGTACGGTGAAGTACGCGGAACCATCGTCGTATACGGGGACAGTTCCCAGAATACGATGAACATCCCATGGGCCTTCAACGCCGATATTAATGTGACCGCCCATCTGGGGATAGGTGTAGTAAATCTCGAAGAGACGCATGCTCTTGACGGTGCCGCGGGGGACTCCCTTCAGGCCTTGTCCCTTGTAGACGTCGGCGACATACACCGTTGCATCGGATTGTTCCGGTTTCACGCGATCGGGAATGACCGGGGGACGCGGTGTCGCACGGAAAGGTACGGGCTCGAAAAGCGAAAAGCCGGGCAGCGTCTTGAGCGGAATCATATTGTTGAAAATGTCAACGAGATAGATGCTCCAAGGCGATTCTGGATTGATCTTGCATGACACGAGGAAGTATTTGTCGCTCAGCGGATACGGGTGCAGGAATTTCGGCCAAACCTCGTCGACCAGCGTATCCATGATTTTCGGTTCGACCTTTTCGCCGTAACCGGGAATTCGCTGAACGACGCCGCTGCTCTCGAAACGGCTCTTGCCAGGATCGATAACTACCAACTCGCCCATGCGCGGAACACCGTGGTGCCCCGACACGATCGCAACTACCGCGGAAGGGCTTCCGGGGATGGGGCGCGCATAGAAGATGGAGTTGGGCCAGTACGAATTGCTGCCGTAGTAAGCGACTTGATTCGTGCCGTCCGGGTTCATGTGGAAGAGGAGCCGGCTGAAGTAGTGTGGCGTATCCGAGTACTCCCAACGGCTATACATTAAGCGTCCGTTGTTCAGAACGGTAGGACACCAATTGTGGTCTTGGTCGAAGCAAAGCTGGCGGATGTTTTGGCCGTCCTGATCCATGCGGCACAGGTTTGCGACGGTGTTGCTTCCGCCGACGCACGGTACGCCTTGGAAGCAGCGCGTGGATGCGAACATGATGCGCTCATCGGGCAGGTAACAGGCGTCGTAGTTATCGACGTCGGGTTCGACGCCGGGCGTCACTTGACGGAGGTTCGTTCCGTCGGCGCCCATTTCCCAGATCTGCCAGCGCCCATTGCTGCCGGGCATGGAGAAGAGCATCTTGTTCGCATCGAAGTGGAGATCGATGTCGCCGACAAATGCACCAGCCTCGGGCTTGTACAAGGTCTTCAATTCGCCGTCGGGCCGTAAGGGCGACAGAGTGGCAATTTCGTTGTCATAACCACGAGAGGAAATTGCACAGTTGCCTTGCCAGTTCTGCGGCAACCCCAGGCTGTTCTCCGCACGTTTGACGATCAACATCTGGTCGAAGTCGAGGAGCGGATTATCCAACAAGACTTCACGCTGAAACGCTACAATCTCTTCTACCGTCTGACGCGCGCGGTCCGGGTCGCTGACCATGGTAGTCAGCAGTTCGGCCATGCCTTCGTCATAGGCTTTAATCCGTTCCAGGTACGAGGCGGACTTGGTGTATTTCGAGGGATATTCCTGTGCCAGGAACTCTACGCTGCGGCGCATGGCGGCCAAGTCGATTGGCTTCAAGATCGCGGCGGCATCCCGAATCTTACATGCCTTCAAATACAAGTCCAGCCAACGCGAATCGTCTATTGAGGCGCCCCCTTTGTCCAGCGTCTCCAATTCGGCCAGCAGCGGGTCCTTGAGTTTGTCAGTGCCGCGGGCAACTGTCGTGATGGTTCGCTTGTACTCGCCCGGAATGTCAGACCCGTTGAATAGCTTTACGTAGCTGTGACGTGGCAAGTCGCGTTGAATCCAAGCGAACTCACTGGGGAAATCTGCGGCGATCCGTTTCCAGATTGAGTAAGCCGGATCGTTCGACAGCGTGAAATAGTAAGAATAGCCTCCGCCAATGTTGTAAACCTTCATGAGGAGGGCATTCTCGCCGGCGTTCAAGGCAAGCGAAACTTTGTCCTCCTCGGGATTTGTGGCGCGAGCGACTTCATTGGAGTGTACTTTAGCGCCGTTGAGCCATAGCTCTACGCCGTCGTCGCTGCCGATTCCTGCGACGACCGACAAGGCTTTCGGTGACGTGATGGTGCGATAGAGATACGTCGCGCTGGAGCTGCCATCGGAACGCAGGTCGTGGATTTTGCCATCGGCCCACAAGTCCATGTCGCACTGGGTCCAAAGCGGTTGACCTTCCGGGCTCTTCGCTCCGAGGTCGATTCCCTGCTCCGGAAAGAACGAATCGCTGAAGGCACTGGCCTTTAGCGGAGCGGTTATGTACCAAGGCCCAAGTACAGGGGCCCCGTCTTTAGGCTGGCTCTTCTTCCATGCATCGTATTTCGCGTGCGTCTGAAGCACCGTGGCCTGGAAGGTCGGGCCCTTTTCGTAGAGTTGATCGGCGATTTCTTCCTGTCCGAATGCACAGAACGTAACACACACTGCGGCCAAAGCAACCATGGTTACGTTTCGTAACTTGCGGGTCTGCATAGAATTCCCCCCGGATCGAACGTCCCTATTCTTGGTCGTGCCCGCCGTGGAGGTGGGACTCCCTCCACGGCGGCGAATTCACAGCTAGAATTTAACTTGTGGATGGCTGAACCGCAGACCGGCGCCATCGTGATAGGTCGCGTACTCCGTGACAATAGCGCCTTCGGGCGCGTACATCCAATGCCATTGTTCTGGACCTGCCAACATGCCCACTTCTCCGGGCATGAGTTTCTTCTCCGTGCGGGCAACGGCGCAGTCTTTGTGAGACGAGGGAATGCGGGCCTCCACGCCGGGAGTCGGAGTCCCTTCTCCGTAGATGTAGATCCAGCCGTAGCGAGGTTGCCAACCCTCCAGCTTTGGTCCCGCGTCAGTGGTCTTCACATGCTTGTGCTCCGGAATCATCTGTCCCGGAAGCAAATAGATCTCGTGCCCGAAATAGTTGTGTTCCTTGTTGTTCATCCAGAAGATGCCGGCCATGCCGACCTCGGTGAACTTGCCCAAGCCAAAATCGATCGCCCAGAACTCCTCTGTCTTCAAACGGTCGTAGATGGGATAGTTGAAGTGCCGCATCATCTCGTAGTAGGCCTCTTTGGCCGCGGCAACGTTGAACTTTCCGTCGGTGTAGAAGTCTTCATTTCGAAGCGGTTTCATACTTCCTGCTTTCTGTTCCGCGGCGCCGGCGATGCCTGCAATACCTGTGCTTGCCACGCCCGCGACGAGACCGCCGAGGACCGTACGTCTGCTGATATCCATCTCTATAGGCTCCTTTCCGTGCATTGCGCCGTTGCCTACTTACCTTTGAGGTCGTTGTAGAGTGCGAAAGCTTGCTCGGGTTTTTCCAGCTTGTGAACCACTGCGCCCACGGCTTGCGCCATGGCCGAAGGGTCTTCCGCCCCGAAGATGTTTCGTCCCATGTCGACGCCCAGAGCACCTTGGTCGACGGCCTTGAAGGCCATCTTAAGCGCGTCGAGTTCGGGGAGCTTCTTGCCGCCCGCGATGACGATGGGCACCGGGCATCCCGCCACGACTTCGTCGAACCCGGGCTCGCAGAAGTACGTCTTCACGAAGTGTGCGCCGAGTTCCGCAATTACGCGGCAGGCCAATCCGAGGTAACGCGAATCGCGAACCATCTCTTTGCCCACAGCCGTGACGCCGAGCGTGGGAAGTCCGTACCGATTACCTTCATTGATAAGGTAGGAAAGATTGGCCAGAGTCTCCTTCTCGTACTCCGCGCCGATACAGACCTGTGTGGTAATGGCGGCGGCATTCAGCGCCAATGCCTCTTCTACCGTTACGCCGATGACTTCGTTGCTGAGTTCTTTCAATACGGTGGCGCCGGTGCTGCAACGCATGACGACCGGTTTGCGCACCTCGGGGCCGACGCAGGCGCGCAGAGCACCCCTTGCGCACATGAGGCAATCCACGTAGGGGATTAGCGGGGGAACGACCAGATCGATCCGCTCAAGACCCGTCGTCGGTCCCATGATGTAGCCGTGGTCGAAGGCAAGCATAACGGTGCGGCCGGTCTTCGGGTTGAAGATTTGCGAAAGGCGATTCTTCATTCCCCAATACAGGTGCGCGGAACCTTTCAAAAAGAACCCGGGCGTTTCCATGGGGACATCGACTGCGTAGCTCTTTTCCTCGGCGGCATTGGCCGGTTGTGCTTCAGGCATTGCTTTCTACTCCTTTCAAGAATCCGCGAAAGATGAGCGACACCGAGGTCGCGCCGGGATCTTGTGTTCCTATGCTTTGTTCTTTGATGTTCTTTGCCCTACCGAAACGGGCCTGCATCTCTTTCGTCGAAGCCGCTCCCTGTGCGGCGCCATCCGCGGCGGCACGCAAGGCATCGGTCACGCCGGACCCGGCCTCCACCGCCGCGCGCAACGCTTCTACTGCGGGGACGAGCGCATCGATCATGGTCTTGTCCCCCACTTTCGCCTTCGTCTGTGCCTGGACACCGGCGAGACCCGCAGCAAACGCCGCGAGCAATGCAGGGGCATCGAGTGACGCGCTGTCGCTCAGCCCTTCTCCCGTGGACATGAAGAAGGTCCCAAGCAAGGGGCCCGTTGCGCCTCCGTCGACGCCCATAATTGCCCAGCCGACGTCATTCAGCAAAGTCTTGACGTCGTGCGACGCGCAGGAGTCCACGGCCTGTTCCAGGTGGGTCATGGCGCGAAGCATCGTCGTGCCGTGATCGCCGTCGCCGCCCACGGAATCCAGCTTCGACAGCATTTCGTGGTTGTCGCGAATCTGCGACACGGCGCCGCGAAGCATTCGGACCATTTCCTCGTATCCGATCGTCGAAATCATCATCGTCGCTCCCGTGCTCGATTTACCGGACGACTAGCGCGGGTGCGTTGCAGGGTGCATCCCACAGGGCCTTGAGTTCGTCGTCAAGCCGCGCAACGCACATCTGAAAACCGCCCATCTCCTGCACGGTCAGGAATTCGCCTACCAACGCGCGCGCCAGCGTGACGCCCTTCTCGTCGAGGATCTGTTTCACGCGGCGCAGGACCAAGTACATCTCCATGAGCGTCGTTGCGCCGACACCGTTCAGCATCACCAGCACTTCTTCTCCGGCGACGATCTTAAGATCGTCCAAGAGGGTCGGAAGCATAATGTCGGCCGTCTCATCGGCGGTCCTTAGGCTTTGCGTGCCGCCGCCTGCTTCGCCGTGCTGCCCCATGCCGACGACCATCATGCCATCGGGGACTTCGGCGATAACGTCGCCTGTGCTCGGATGCGTCGCGCCGGAAACGGCAACCGCGAGGGTCGCCGAGTTGCGCTCCATCTTCTCGGCGATGGCGAGGCACTCGTCCAACGAGCGGCCCTGTTCCGCCGCCGCGCCCGCGACCTTAATCACGAGTAGGCAACCGACTAAGCCGCGGCGTTCATCGGGGTTTTCACGAGGTCCGCCCGAAATGTCTTCGTGCGTGAGGATCTGCTTGACGTTGAGGCCTTCCTTCTTCGCCATGCCCATCGCGATGTTCGCCGACATGACGTCACCCGCGTGGTTCAACACCACAAACAAGACGCCCGCATCGCGATTCGCGGCGCGCAAGGCCTCCATCACACGGGGCGGGCCAGGCGCGGCAAAAATCTCGCCGGGTACGCTGATGTCGAGCATGCCGTCGCCCACGAATCCGCTGAGCGCCGGTTCATGACCGCTGCCGCCCATGGTGACCACCGCGACCTTATTGGCAGGCTTCGGATTCTTCCGCACGACCAGATTGCTGCCCGTCAATTGAACCTTGCTCTGATTCGCCAGAACAAAGCCATCAAGCAACTCCGGTACGAGGTTTTCCGGAGCGTTCACAAACTTCTTCATAGCCATGAGTATCCCCCCTTGACTCCCTAATTCCTCTAACCAGGAAACGCAGCCAGCGATCCTAGCGGTTTTCCATCAACTCGATAATCGCGGCCCCGTCCTTGATGAACGCGCAACGCAGCTTGTCCGTCGCGTCGAACGGAGGGATGATCACGTTCTGTCCCTCAAGCGCCTTATCCAGCGACGGCACGATGAACGCGGCATGCGGTTGCGAGCACACGTCTTTTGGCATTGGGCTGTCGGCATCGAAGCGCAGAAACTCCACCCGGTACGGATGCGCTTCGGGATTGGTCACATAGACCTTTGCCCCATCGATATACGTTTCGCCGTCGCTCTTAACGTTCGTCGGCACGCCAAAATGGTGAAATTGAGCGGATGCCATGGAATTGCCCCCTTACTGGTGAAAAACGATTCATCTCGCGCGGCACAGTCCACCCCCGGACCCATACCGCCCACTGGATTATACACATTTCAGGTCCGGAACCCGAATGTCACCCAAGTGACAAGAAGACGAGAATGGGGTCGTTTGGTCTGATGTCAGATCCTGGCGACATTCCCCTTTGCCTTGAAGTCAGAAAACGCAAAGACAAAGCCGTAAGTCCATTCTTTAACAGGGATACCCAGGATGCACATGATGGGAGTTGAATGAGGTGGCTCTCAGTCTTTCCTAACGCGAACGAAGCTTCGCGACACAAACTGGAGACCGGTCGTGTACGTGGTCCGCCGCGGCGGATCATGAGACCACGCCACCGCGTCGTGAGGACTTGGATATCTTCACTGTCGCTTCTCCATTTTCTTCTTGGTGTCTTGGTGTCTTGGTGGTAACTCTCCCGGAATTCTCGGCACGTCCGGTCCCACGCCCGCCTTAATCACGTGTAGTAGACGACTTAAAGAGAAAAGGCCTGCCGCTTGCGGGCATGCATGCCAAACGCCTTCTTGGCATTTTGACATGTACCTATCATGGATGTCCCTATATTCCAGCGGGACTGAATGGCAGCGGTCACGGAACGCAGGTTACCGCTTTTCTTGATGCTCAATACTTTGCATGCGTGCGATTGGATTTTGAGGGAGTCACGCTTCGGCTAAATAAGGCTGAGTCGATTGGCAATGAGTTTAGCGCATGTGTTCACTGAACATTTGCTTTCGTGGCCTCATCGAGACGTCTTTGTAGGCTCTTGGCAATCACTGTTGTATTGGGTCCTACTTTTCCCAAAACATCTCTTTCTAGCCAACTACGAATGATGGTTTCATTCTTTATGAGCACGTCGGCGTCACAACGTCTGAGGATATCCATCGTGTTGATCAGTCTGACGTTGATACCGTATTCAGTTTCTGCTTGTACTTTGCCATCGCACGCCTTGATAAGCCTTTCAACAAAACCGGGGAATTCTTGCCAGCTTCGAAGTTCAACAGAGGCAGTTAATCTGTCGGGGGAATGTTCGATAGCATCAAGCAGCTCCGAGAAGTGAGCTTCATCGGTCAGAGTTAGTTTGGTTTCCTCTGGAAGCTTAGAATCCGCAATTCCCTGTCGAACGCCTTCAGCAGCAGCCGGACTTATTTCCGATACACTCTTAACGAACGACTCCGCCGCGGCCGGATTCTCATTGATCGTGGTTGCTGTTAGATTGGCTACAACAACATCATCTTTTTCCGCTAGTGCCACCATCAATCGGAGAAGTGGTGAATTCTCCATTGTCAAACCCATTGCCTCTGCAGCGGCCCGGAGCTTGTCGACTGTCTCAGGACTAATCTTCTTATCGTACGACCAATCTATGGCATTGTACAGGCGCTGGTCAGAAAGCTCCGCCTGCTTTGCTGAGAAGGAAAAGTAGGTGCCAGCACCGGCCGCCACCGCCGCAATTAGTGCAGTCAAGACTGGAACGACTAGCTTCGTCAGTTCCAGGAACCAATCCTTGTACTGCAATTTGTCCAATTTGCGGTCGATGCTCTCCAGCTTCGTCGTGCAAGCGGGTTCTTGCGTTGGCGTATCGCTCATACTTTTTCCTCGTCTTTATTGTTATTCCCAACTCTTTCGACAGTCACAATTAGCATTAGAGTGGATTCCTCGGAACGCACGCGCGATCCACTGGGGAGTAACAGAGGGACTACTTCTACCCCCTTCTTTTCCGCTGTTCGGCGATTTCCGCTACCTGCCGCGCTGGCCCGGTTTGAGGCTGCGGCTAAGGAGGGCTTCCAGCCGCGTGAGGAATGCGGGCGCGCCCCACGGTCTGCCCATGTGAGTTTGTCGCCGGATACGGGTGACGTCATGTTCGTCGTCCTCGTTGCGAAGCCATAGGATCCAGTCGTCAGCAACGGCCCTGGCGGGAGTCTCATTCGACAGTACCGGATCCGTTCGCAGGCCGCAATGGGTCACCGCGCACGATTTCAAGGACTTGGTAGACGTGTCATTCGTTCACCGTGACACCAAGATCGGATGCGTGACATTGTTGGTATAGTAACGCAACATTTTACGTCGCGCAATCCATAATGCTAGGCGATCGTGAATCGATCGCCTCGAAGTCTACTGAGTGTCCTGTCGAAGCCAGATCCTTCGTCCGCTTCCGGCGGAGTCCTCCTCGCTGTGGCGCGGTCTCCCGACCGCGCCACTCTTACGACCGCAGGTCTCCATCACGTGCCCGTCCGTGTAGGTCCGTGGCCCCCCTCGCAGTGCAACGAACTCGCGCATATCCCCTCGCTGTGGCGCGGTCTCCCGACCGCGCCACTCTTA
>JAIBAQ010000157.1 GCA_019695095.1 Candidatus Hydrogenedentota bacterium | reverse complement strand
AGATCCAAACCAACAGATGTTCTATACTTGCTCATGGCCGGTTCCTCCTGATGGCACCTCGGTGCCGTTTAACTTTGCAGGCGAGTTTATCGCACTGCGTCGGAGGACCGGCCTTCTCATCTTATCTTTGCGTTAAATTCTTACGTCATTGCGATCTTGAGTTGAATTCAATTCAAGAAGAAACGCAAAGACGCCAAGGCGCAAAGCCGCAAAGGAAAGACCGTTACCTTCGACCTACCCCTTTAAGTCGGGTATCCAAATGTCATTTGAGGCATCCTAACTTGAATAGCTTCTTTGTCTGTTCTCGATAGTCTTCTTTGTACCTTTGTGTCTTGGTGGCAACGATCCGGAATTCTTTACCACCAAGACACCAAGGCACCAAGCAAGAGAGACACAGTCCGCATGTGCACAGGTTTCTCTTCCAAGCATTCCTATATATATGCGCCGAGCCGTTGCACTGTCTGGAGCAAAATGCACGGACCCATTGCCGCGAAACGAGGGACATGCGGAGCCAAGAATTCGCTTCTTGCAGGAAAATAACGATTAGTTAATAACTTGCGTTTCTACGCAGAATCCTTGCGTCTTTGCGCCTTAGCGCCTTTGCGTTGATTTCCGGAATTCAAGACACAAAGGGAAGCTGCAAATCCCCCAAGCGAGCAGCCATCCCGAGTGCAACGAACTCGCCCCTATATACAGGCGGTAACACACGAGGGCCGAACCATGTCCACCGGCGATTACGCCGGTTGCGTCGCTCTGACGGCTTGTGCGATAGCGCAAACGTCCGGAAAGTCAAGCCCCCCTTGCCCCGTCAAATTGCACGGGGACACCCCCCAGACGACTCGTCGCTCCAGGCAAGCGACCCTTGAATCGTCAACTTGCACGGGGGTGTGCACCCCCTCTCAGCGCAGCGCATAGCACGGGACGCAGGCAAGATGCCTGCGACACGGTTCTTGCCTAACGTGTTTGAAGAAACCGTATTCCTCTGTGTCCTCCGTGCCTCAGTGGTGAAGTTCTCCGGGCGCCAGCAAATATGCCCGGTGGCATTGTCGCAGCCGAGGGCGGCTGCGCCACATTTCCCGAACTCGGCTTGCATGTGGGGCAGCCGCCCTCGGCTGCCGCTCGGACCCCTTGAATCGTCAACTTGCACGGGGGTGCGTCCGGTGGCTCCGTTTGCTACTATGACTCTTCACGCTACCAATGAGGGGGGTTAGCCATGAAGTCGTTCCAGTTTTCCGTTTTCTTGATCGCAGCACTCCTGATGGCATTGCTGCCCGCATGTGGACCTACACAACAGCCGCCTCCTACAAACGAAGCGCCTGCACAACCGGCCGCTGAGCCCGCGCCCGCAACGCCAGAGCCCGCTCCGGTCGCCCAGGGTCCGTTCCTCGTAGAGAATGGCGCAAGCCAATACCGCCTGCTTCTGTCTACGACTGCGAGTCCATCCGAAAAGAAGGCCGCCGAAGAGATCCAAGCCCAGTTTCAAAAAAGCACCGGCGCGCAGCTTCCCATCGAAACTGGTGACGCCGCCGGCGACAAGCCGGCCATCGTCCTCGGTTGCGGGCCAGCCGCCAAAGCATTGGGAGTCGACCCGACGCCCGAGTCGCTCGGCGAGCAAGGCTACGTACTAAAGACCGTCGCACCGCACATCGTCATCGCGGGCACGCCCATGGCTGGCACGCTCTACGGCGCATATGATTTCCTGGAACGCGCACTTGAAGTTCGATGGTTCGCGCCCGAAGTCACGCGAGAAGAACCGCATCCGACCGTGACGCTGCCCGCCTACGACGAGCTTGTAAAGCCCGCCTTTCTGTGGCGCGACACCAGCTACGCGGCTCTCGACGCGGGGGGTGAGTCCTACACCGCGCGTCAGCGCGGCAATCGCGGGGGCGGCGGTGCGGACAACCCGTACGGCATTCAGTACAGCTTCTACGGCACCTGCCACAGCTACCACGGGTTTGTCAGTCCCGGCGAGTTCTTCGAATCCCATCCCGAGTACTTCTCAGAAGTCGGCGGCAAGCGACTCGGATTCGAGACGCAACTCTGCCTGACCAACCCGGATCTGCTCGACATCGTTACCGAACGCATGCTCAAGCGCATGGAAGAACGCCCCGAGCTTCGCCAATACAACTTCTCGCAGGAGGATTACTACAACTACTGCGAATGCGCGAAGTGCCGCGAGATCAACGAGAAGTACAAGACCATGGGCGGCACGCAGTTCTGGTTCGTCAACCAGCTCGCGGAACGCACCTCCAAGGTCTACCCGGATAAGCTCATCAGCACGCTCGCGTACATGTACACCGAAGAGCCTCCGGCGGACATGGTCATGCATCCCAACGTCGCCGTGTGGCTCTGCCACATGTATCCCTGCTGCGACAGCCATCCCATCTCCACCTGCCCGCTCAACGCCGACTACAAACGGCGCGCCGAGGCCTGGTCGAAGATTTGTTCTCACCTCTACATGTGGCACTACATCGTCGACTTCGCCCACTATTTCAATCCGTTCCCGAACTTCCGCGCCATGTCCGCCGACATGCGCTTCTACAAGAGCATCGGCGTGGAAGGCATCTACTTGCAGGGCATGGGGCACGGTGGCGGCGGCGGCGAATTCAGCCTGCTGCGCCCCTATTACGGCATGAAGCTGCTCTGGAATCCTGACCAGGATCCTCAAGCCCTCATCGACGAATTCCTTAAGGGCTACTATGGCGCGGCAGCCGACGCCATCGGCCGCTACATTACCCTAATCCACGACAAGGTGGAAAAGGACAACGTCCACATTCATCTCTACGTCAACCCGGCCCAGGGCCATTTCCCCGACGACATCCTCGCAAAGTCGGACGAGTTGTTTAACGAGGCAGAGGCCGCCGTGGCCCAGGACCCCGAACTGCTCGAGCGTGTGAAGGTTGCCCGCATGCCGCTGACCTACGCACGCGTCTTCCCGCGCAACGGATACCAGATCGAAGCGGGCCAGCCCGATACGAATGGACTCCGTCTCGACACGCTTACGTTCAACCAGCCGCTCGCGAAGATGGCCGAAGTTCAGGAATTCATCGCCCGCATGAAACAACACGGATTCAAAAACATCCGTGAATGGGGCGGAGAACCCGAACAAATCGGACTCTGGCCCATGATCTTCGGCAATCCGATGAAACTCCCGGTCATCGAAAACGCCCACCTCGCCGTGACCGTTGTCCCCGTGCTGGGTGGCCGCGCGCTCATGATCGTCGACAAGAAATCCGGTCAATGCGTCACCGCATACAACACGACGAAGAATCTGTTCTTCCCCTTCTGCGGCGGCGAAGATCCTCGCATCGGCGGCATGTTCGCGGCCAACATGTTCGGCAACATGCTCCCATTCGGCGTCGAAGAACACACCCCGACGTCCGTCTCAATGAAGGCCAACGGCGGCGGTTTCGATATCGTCCGCAAGATGACGCTCTCTCCCGACGCTCCTATTCTTACCATTGAAACAAGCGTCACCAACACCAAGGACAAACCGCTCGAGGCCCGCGTCCGAAGCCATCTCGACCTCGACCTCGGAACCATCGAGCAAACCCGCGTCGCTTTTACCGCGCGTAGCGGCGAGACCGTCGACAAAGACATGACGACCATCCTCGCCAACCTGCGCGAAGGCGAACGCTTCACCGATCAACGCACACCCAAGAGTGAATGGACCCTCTCTGGAACCAAAGGTCTATCGCTCACGCAACGCTTCAACCCCGACACCACCGAGTTCACCTTCATCTACGGCTATCCCGCCGACCTCAACGACCTCGAAGTCGAGGTCCAAGATAAGCCCGTGATGGTCGAACCAGGCCAGACCCACACCTTCAAACTGGAGTACGAGATCAAGTAACGCCTTCCACCAACCCCAAAACCAAACCGGGGACTGCGGGCATCTCGCCTACAGTCCCCGGTTCGTATTTGGATGCGCGTAAACTAGCGCAATCTCACTCTCTTCAGCTACGAATCAAAACCCTCCTTCTCTCAAATCTCCGGATGACGAGAAGACCCGTGACGAATAGAACACATGCAATCGGAGCCCAGTTCACAGGCACCACCGGCGTATCCAGCGCATCATAGGGGTTTCGTCCCATGCTTACTTCCACGCCGTCGCCCACACCATCGTCATCACTGTCAGGATCTAGGCGATTCAAAATCCCATCACCATCCACGTCGTCAAGACTTGCATTTCCGAAAGTCTCCTCCGCGTCCCCAATGCCGTCCCCATCGGAATCGGGATCGACCATATTGATAAGCCCATCCCTGTCTGGATCACCGCTTCCCTCAATATAATCAGGGATTCCATCATGGTCACGGTCATCTGTCGCCGTCAATTCATACGCTCCGATGTCAATTTCGGTGCCGGTCCCATTTGCACCAACTCCAGGTACGTCAAATGGACGTAGTTCATCGTCGATGTCATTGCGGGGCACAACGTCCACACGGAAGGGGACGCTGGGTGTTCCAGCGTCGATAGCAGGAGAATTGATCAATGGAGAGAAGTCCATGTTTGCTGCGTTCACAAAACGCGGGTCGCCGGACACATTTCCGCTCGCTTGCGGCAGTCCCGCATTCAGACTAGTAGCATCTGAATAGACAGCGCCAGTCTGCGATTCCGAAAAAACGCCTTCTCCATCAATTTCGAATAAGCAGTTCTTGACGATTGGACTGTATCCATCTGTGCCGTAGATCGAAAAGTTCTGGTCGCATGTAAAGATCGTGTTTACAAAGACGGTGGCATCACGCTGGCCATAGACGGAGTCGCCAAGGTCAGCCGTATTATCCGCCACTGTGCAATTGATTACCGCACCTGAGGAGAGGAGAAACTCCAATCCACCTCCGTCCAATGCTGTGTTGTTGACGATCAAAGAATTCTGCAGAATGGGTGCAGTTAAGTCGAAATGCGCTCCACCACCCGATTCCGCCGAATTGCCACTAATGACACAGCCTCGTACAACGGGGGTCTTGCCGAAATCGGTGCACGCCAGGCCGCCTCCTTGATCACCGAGGTTATCCTCAACGCGACAGTTTTCCACCCAAGTGTGCCCGCTCATGCATATTCCGCCACCACGAAACGCTTCATTGCCTCGCAAAAGACAGTTCAAGATATGTATCGGCGTCGATCCTGCATTAATTCCCCCCCCTTCTCCCCACGCACGGTTACCGCGAATCACGCAATTGGAAATCCTGCATGTGTTACCAATGACGTTACAGTCGATCCCTGCCCCTCGGGAATCCACCGTGCCGCCTCGGGCATATCCCCCAGTAACCGTAACTCCGTCAAGAACCGCGTCGTAGACGCCGTACATTTCAACTACGTGCAGCGCATTACTGCCACCTGATGCAGTGCTGCCGTCTATGATGCTCTCATTCAGCGTGCTGTTCCTTTGTGAACGCTGCACTTCCGAGCCTGCAAATCCTCCGTATATCGAAACGCCGCTCTTCATCCGCACAATTTCGGAGTAGGCTCCTGACGCAACCCATATCTCGTTCCCGTACTCCGCGTCTTCCAGTGCTTCAGAGATCGATCGATAGGCCATCGCCCACGTGCTTCCGTCCCCACCCTGCGATGCCGCTGCGTTGACATACAAGACCTCTGGCGAGGGATCGGGGAAATCCGATTCCTGGATATAGACCTCGTGGGCTCCAATATCGATTTCATCACCCGTCGAATCTCTTCCCACTCCGGGGATATCATTAGGGCGTGAATCGGAATCAATGTCGACGGCAGGGGCAGCAATTGGAGATCCTGCGTCAACGCATGGTGAATTCGGCAGCAATCGATAGTCCTCGATAGACGAGTCCCGGAACAGCGGATCCGCCTCTTGGATGGTATTGACTCCGGGGTAAGCCAAATCGAATTGACTTATGTCCACGTATCGGATTGAGCTGGCCTGGTCATACAAGTACCCCCCCAAGTTGCCATAAAACACACAACGAGTGAGGCTGACTGCCTGGCTATTTGTCGTCGTGATGGCACCGCCAGTATTCTCTGCGAATATCGTATTGCTTACTATCGGTGCCTGACCCGCGATCTCAAGTCCGCCTCCCTCGCGCGCCTTATTACCTACGATAGTGCAATTGATAATCTTTCCCGTGTAGCCATTGATACTTATCCCCCCGCCTCCGTAGTTGACCTCATTGTTAGCGATGACACAGTTTTCAATTCTCGTGTAGTTGCTGCGCGCATAAATGCCACTTCCACTATTGGTGCGAATCACGCACTCTTGAATTACCGGGTAATCTATTCCGAGGTTTAGATAGATGCCACCTCCTCTGTTCCCCTCGACTGTGCATCTGCGAATTGACGGGGTCCCACTGAACACATGGATTCCTCCGCCCCTGCTGTTGTCGCGAATCAGGCAGTCCTCCAGGACCATGTTTCCTGCTACCCAGATCCCACCGCCATCGAATCCCGCATTCTTCTCTAACGTACAATTGGTGACAACGCACGTCGGGTCAACTCCCTTACACTTTATCCCTCCGCCACGTTGTTCTTCCGTGCCACCGTTTGTGGCTGACCCACCTGTCAATACAAGTCCCTCAAGGCGCACGTTTACGACATTCTGCATCTCGACGACATGATTTGCAGGAAGGCCTCCCTTTGCTGTACTTGCGTCCACAACGGTTCGGTGCGCAATGATATCTCGCTCCCCGCGCAAGACTTCTGTGCCTGAGAATCCACCGTAGATTGCCAAGTCACTCTTTAGAGAGAGGTTCTCTGAGTAGGTTCCTTCTGCGACCCACACTTCATCTCCCGGTTGTGCCGAAACGATTGCTTCGCTGATGCTTTTCTTGGCTTGCACCCAAGACGCCCCGGTGCCACTGGCTGTCACAGTGCCATCGACGTACACTACTTGAGCGTACGCAGTGTCCAACCCGCACAGGACGGCAGCAAGGCATACAGTCACCGCATACAAAGACGTGTTTGAACCGGGCATATTTCGAGCTGCAGCATTTGTCCCCATACTCTCCCCCTTCCAGGCGGCGTGTATGAAACGCCAACCTCCCCAAGCGTCGCGAAAGACTATTATGACTCACATGGATGGTAAGCCTAGTCGTATGATTAGACTATGGAAATCACTTGGATTTGTCAACAGCCAGGTATGGGCAACTCTGATAACAAGAGTACGGAAGAAAACCGGTAGTTGAATGCGAGGGAGTTTCCCGCGATGACAAGAAGAGTGAGGGCTGAAATGATCCTGTGCTGAGTGAAGTTGTCAGCCCCGATTCAGTCGATGTAGATATCCCCGCCGTCAGTCTGCAATTCGACGCGGTTTGTCCCGTTGTTGACGCGGCCGGTGAACTTGCTGACTTGCTGCGGTTCGAGCTATCCAGCGTAAGGCATAGAGTTGCTACAAGAGGTTAAAGTAAGAGCCCCACTCCATCACCATGACTAAACACAATAAGGTCACGACAGGCATACAGACGACGATAAGAAATATGAGGAAGCTCAAATCGCCATCAAACTTGAGGCGTCTGCGACATATGCTCACGATACTCATCACGGCACCGAGTGTTAAGAGGCAAATAAAGAATGAAAATAGAGCCAATCGCAAAATTTCCGGCATGGCCCGCAGTAACGGGCCACCTACCAGAACCACGGCGCCCAGTACAATCTTGGAACTCCAAGGATGGGCGTTTATCCAGAGAATTGTACTGTGCCACCATGGCTTCAGCGAAGCTGGACGTCCTGTTTCGTCGCTTGTTTCAGTAGCCATAAAAAGAAGTGTAGACTAAACAACCGAACTAGTCAACAGATACAGCAAAGGCCAAGGAAGAACATTTGGACGCTGCGTGATACGCACCAAGTTCACGCAGCCTTGTGCATCCTCAGCGTCCCACCCAACCTAGTCGATGTAGATATCCCCGCCATCGGTCTGCAATTCGACGCGGTTCGTCCCGTTGTTGACGCGGCCCGTGAACTTGCTGACTTGCTGCGGTTCGAGCGAACCGTTCAGCGTGATCGAGCTGTTGCGGACTTGCCCGTTCTTGACGGTCACGTAAAGCGTCGCATCCGACGACGGTGGAATTACGATGTTCAACGTACCCTTCTCTACCGCCACGTTGTACTCGCCGAGGATGCCGTCGAGCGCGAGGATGCTCACGTCCGCGCCGCGATTGCGCACCACGACTTCGCCCTTGGGCGATTCGATCAACGTCTTCGCCTGCACCGACGTGATGGCCTGTTTGCCATACACGTTGACGGACTTCACCATGCCTTGCTGCGCGGCCACCGTCACCGGACCCTGGCAATCCGTCAGCGATACGTCGCCCGCTTCGTTCGTCAATTCAAAGGTGCCCGTGTCACGCTTGCAGTTCTCGGCGGACACGCTTCCCTTCTTCTGAATGATCACCACCGAGTTTGCCATGCCCGCCACGGACGTGGCCCCGTTCTCCGCCGTCACGTGAAGCGAGGCGGTCCTGGGCACGCCGATCTCAAGATCGATGCGGAACTGCGTGCATCCCAACGAAGACAAATTGTCTCGCACCGCGGTCACAATACGAACGCGCTCCGGCGATGGTTCGACGGTGAGGCCCAGCGCTTCGATGGCCGCTTGAGCATTCGACGTCGATTCCACGCGCACCACCCGCGTGGCCTTGATCTCCACGCGATTGCCATCCGTTCCGTGAATGCGCACGTCGCCCGGCACCGCTTCAACGGCTACGGCCGCGCCCGCCGTCAAGTCCACGGCCTGCTCCATGCTGCGCGTAACATACTCACCGCCGTTTTTCACGGCGGGCGGTGGCGGCGGTTTCAGCCCTTCCTGATGCACATAGATCGTGTCGAAAGATACCTGCAACGTCACCTGCTGCTTCGAGTCAACGTTTGCGCCGCGCGCAACCACCATATCTCCGCGCGATGTCTGCTCCATGACCGTGTCAGACTTCACTGTCCCAAAGAATGCCGTCGCGGAAATGTCAGGCGCTGCGTTCTCGGGCACATACAAATGAATTGGGCCGCTTTCGCTCGTCACGTCAAGGTCCGCCTCAGGCGCAAGGTCGCGCAACGCAACCGATCCCGTGAAGCTGCCCACATTCAAGGTTCCACCCACGTTGGCGAACTCCGCTTGCGTGCCCTGCAACTGGAAGAAGCCGCCCAGACGTAGATCGCGTGCGGTCAATGGAAACTCGCCCCAAGCCCTCACCGTGACCAGTCCGGAGATCTCGCGCAAGTCCACCATCCCGAACCGTGAATCCACCGCCACGGTACCGCCCACGTTGGCGACGATGGTGTCCCCGAAATTGTTCTTGCAGATTACATTGGCGGTCGAAGGAACGGTTACTGTGTAATTCACCGCCATCGCAACCTTGCCCTTCTCGCGCGTATCCGGATACTCCGTGCGGATCTCGATCTGCTCCGCGGCCGGCGTCACCGTGATCTTGATGGCTTCCGACAATTCCCGCGCAAGGTCGTCGTTTTCGGCCCCCGCCAGCACCTGGGCTTTCACCTGCACGACCGGGTTGTCCCACGTCGTCACGCGAATCTCGCCGAATTCGTTCGCAATCGATACCGTCGCCGAGGGTCGCGCCGGATAACTCTCTTCAAACTCGCGCTGGCCGGTCTTCAATCCTTCCCAACCCGAGCTTCCCTGTTGATTGAACCCCGCAAACCGCGGCGCGACGACTCCCTCGGTCTTTTCGCCCAAGAACGTCAGCCATTGAGAGACGGTGTCGAAGAATGTGCTCGGCACCTCTTTCGATTCCGTCTGCGCGAGCGCCCCGCACAACGTTGTGAGGAACAACGCAATGCAGAGAACGATACGGTGAGAGAAAAAAGCCGGTATGGCTCGAAGGCCTTCAGATGAATTCCAGACCCCAGCCCCTAGACCCCAAACCCTATAAGGGAGATGCCCGCTTTGCTTGCTTGCCTGCTGGCCCTTAGGTTGGAGAATCACGGCATCGGCCCGTAGCGCCCGCTACAGGCAGCGCTCCACGTAGAGGCTTTTCAACGCCTGCGCCTGGCGACGCAGGTTTGTGGTGATCACTCGGCTCGCACGCTCACACCCGGGGTTCCGGTCCAACGCCGCGCGCGCCGCCGACAAATCGGCATTCAACGCCAACACAGCCCGCGTCTGACGCCACTCGCGCACCGTGTCCGGCGCGCCGGGCCGCACGCCCACCGCCGCCGCCAGCGCCCGGATTTCCTCCGTCGCCTTGCGCAATTCTTCCGGCGACGGCAAGGCTGCCATCGGCCGTTCCTGGGCTACCGTTTGCATCGCGGGTCCGGGTTCCGTCGTGCGGTCACCCAACGCGAATTGGAAGTACACGCTCGCCACCAACGCAACGCACGCTACGTACGCAAAACCTTTCACGGTCAAAAACCACGCCCGGCCATGCATCCGCTTCGGGGCTTGGCGTTCGCGCCGCGCGGCAATCAGTATCGTACGGGTTAAATCATCGGAGGGATCGAGGTCGCCGGCCGCCTGGGTAAATTCGAACGATTTCCGAATCGCGGCGACTTCCTGGGCGCAAGACGCGCATGCTGCAATGTGGCGAGCGGTGGAAGCAGAAATACCCTGCCCCGCAAGCAGTCCTTCCGCGTACGCCAGTAGTTCTGGCTTCGACGGATGACGCAGCATGTTCACGTTGGACTCCCTAGACGTAATCCTTGAACCGCTCCAGCAACGGCCGAAGCGCTCGTTCCGCCCGAACGACCCGTGATTTCGCCGTCCCAACCGGCGAATCCGTGATCACCGCGATCTCTTCGTACGACAAATCCTGGAACCGCCTCAGGACGAACGCCTCGCGCTGATGCTCGGGTAACTCCCGCAGCGCCGCGTTCACGGCCTCCGATATCTCCCCGCGCTGAAACGCGGAGAACACATCCGACCGTTCGTCGCCTACGTGTTCGAGTGGATCGAACTCGTCTTCAGGATTCTTCCGCCAGCTCCATCCCGACAAGCTCAAGAACTTGGGACGGCGCTTGCGGCGCAGCCATTCCTTGGAGACGATGTTCGAGGCAATGGTGTACAGGTACGTGGTGAATTTTGCCGTGGGCTGATACCGGTCCGCATTCCGGACCAGCGCCACGAAGACTTCTTGCGTCAATTCTTCGGCAATCTGCCGGTTCTGAACCATCCGGAAGATGTAGTTGAGCACGCCCTTCTGGTGCCGCCGCAGCAGCTCCCCAAACGCACTCTCGGAGCCCGCCGCGTGGTCCAGCATCAGCGTTTCGTCGCTGCGCTCTTTGAGCGGCAATCCTTCCGGCCCAAGCACTCGAAGCGCACTGCGACCCGCCAAGGGCGTTACGTTCGGTGCTCGTTCCATCATAGCTCCCCTGCCATCTGGATGTTGATTTTCAGTGTGCACTATACAATCCCTGTCGAGTCGAGAAAGTTTCATCGCCACAAGCACTTGTCTCCGGCGCGAAACCCGCTCGCCTCCGTTCTCGTTAACTCGTGATTATAGCACCACGGACCAAAACCAATCCAAAACTGTCAACCTCCTCGCATCCAAGTCCAAAGCCCCAGGCTGCGAGTCCGTCTTCAATCCAAAATCCAAAATCTAGAATCCAAAATTCCAGGCGGACAGACCGCCGTAAGTCCTTATCCCGCCTTACTCAATCTACCACCTCACCAACGCTGACCCCCAGGTCAGCCCGGCCCCGAACGCGGCCAGCAACACCAGGTCTCCCTGCTTCAAGCGGCCTTCCGCATTCGCTTGGTCCAGTGCTATTGGTATCGACGCCGCGCTGGTATTCGCCACTCGGTCAACATTCAAATAGATCTTGTCCGGCGACAACCCAATGTGGTTGGCAACTGTCTCCAACATCCGCCCGTTGGCCTGATGAGGCACGAACAGGTTGATATCCTCGACCCCCACGGACGCCCGCGTCAGCGCCTGCTCCACGGCATCGCCAAACGCGTACACCGCCCGCTTATACAATTCCCGGCCATTCATCAGAATGCCCCGGTTCAGCTCATTGATGTTCTCCGGCGTAATCACCTGCGCCGAACCGCCCGCCGGCACCATCAAGATGTCGTAGGCGCCGCCGTCCGCCGCCGTATACGTCGACAACACGCCCCGGTCCCCGTCTTCGGCCTTCAGCACGACCGCTCCGGCCCCATCGCCAAACAGCACCGCCGTGTCGCGCTTCGTCCAATCCAGCCGGGCCGTCATGATTTCCGCGCCGACAACCAGCGCCGTCTTGTGCACGCCCGCCCGGATCAACGCATCTGCCGCCTGCAACGCATAGACGAACCCCGAGCAGGCCGCATTCAAATCGCTCGCTCCGGCCCGCCGCGCGCCAATCTTCTTCTGGGTCAGGCACGCCGCTGACGGCATGAAATAGTCCGGCGTCGCCGTCGCGCAATGAATGAATTCAACTTCTTCCGACGCGACCCCCGCGTTTTCCAACGCTCGGGCGCACGCCTTCGCGGCAAGATCCGAAGCCGCCTCATTCGGGGCCGCGATATGCCGCTGTAAAATCCCTGTCCGCTGACGGATCCACTCGTCCGTCGTATCCATCAGCCCTTCAAGGTCGACGTTCGTCAAGACCTTCTCGGGCAAACAATGTCCTGTTCCAACTATCCGCGCGCGCACCATCCATCACCCCGCCCATGCAACCAAGACCAACGTTGGCGTTCCCGTCTGGGACTATGCCACTTCGGTCTATTTTAGATTTTGGATTTTCGATTTTGGATTGGGGAAACCCGCTTGCATCGCAAGTGAATGTTCCTCAATCTCCACGAGCACGTCTCCGAACTCAGTTCCAGAGGTCGAAGACCCACAACACAAGTCACTCGCCAAAAGGCGTTTACTCTCGCCCAACGTACTCCGTTCTTTTCTTCTTCAATCCAAAATCCAAAAACTAAAATCCAAAATCATTCCATAATTGCCTTGGCGTTCCTCACGTGTGCAATCGCATCCTCATACGAAATCAGGCCCTGCATATACAGGTTCTTCACGCAGCGATCCATCGTCTGCATGCCTTCCTTCGTATTCGTCTCCATGATGCTGTAGACTTGGTGCGTCTTCCCTTCGCGGATGAGGTTCGCGACCGCCGTGTTGTTCACCAGCACCTCGCACGCCATCACGC
Organism: Candidatus Hydrogenedentota bacterium; assembly: GCA_019695095.1. Taxonomy (NCBI): domain Bacteria; kingdom Pseudomonadati; phylum Candidatus Hydrogenedentota; species Candidatus Hydrogenedentota bacterium. The sequence goes on along the minus strand of JAIBAQ010000157.1, from coordinate 977 downwards.
GGCCCGGGCCCTCGGCCCTCGGAATCAACCGCTGCGAAATCACCGCCACCAGCGTCATCGACAACATGAATCGAATCTGCTGTTGCTGCTCTCCGGGGAACACGTCGATAATGCGGTCCACCGACTGGATCGCGTCGTTCGTATGCAGCGTCGCCATCACAAGGTGACCCGTTTCCGCCGCGCGCAACGCCGCCTGGATGGTCTCCAGATCGCGCATTTCGCCGATGAGAATCACGTCCGGGTCCTGCCGCAGCACGTACTTCAGCGCGCTGTGGAAACTCAACGTGTCGCCGCCCACTTCGCGCTGATCCACGATGCTCTTCTTGTGCGAATGGATGAACTCGATCGGGTCCTCCACCGTGATGATGTGGCACTCCCGCGAATTGTTGATGACGTCGATGATCGACGCCTGCGTCGTCGTCTTGCCGTGGCCCGTGGGCCCCGTCACCAGAATCAGCCCCTGCTTCAACTGCGTGAACTTGTTAATGATTTCCGGTAACCCCAAATCGTCAAGCTGAGGAATGTCTTCGGGGATCGGACGAAACGCCGCCGTTACCGCGGCCTTCTGCAGATACACATTGACGCGGAACCGATGCTTCTTGCCCACCGCATACGAGAAGTCCAACTCCTTGTACTCCTCGAAATGCTTTTTCTGCTCCGGCGTCAAAATGCCGTAAATTGTTTTCTTCGTCTGCTCCGCCGTAAGCGCCTCGCTCCGCGTACGAAACATACGCCCGTTCACGCGCAACATCGGCGGCGCACCGGCACTCAGAAGCAAGTCCGAAGCGTTCTGCTTCGCGACCATCTCGAACAACTCTTTAAGTTCCATCATGATGAGCCCGTTCCCACAATATTTTGTGTCCCCGATTCAATTCGGCCCCCATCATACCCCATAGTTCGTTACCGCACAACGGGGTACTCCAGCCCCTTTCCAATTCCGTCGACAAGGCTGTCATCGGCTGGCCGAGATTCTCACG
>JAIBAQ010000156.1 GCA_019695095.1 Candidatus Hydrogenedentota bacterium | reverse complement strand
TGCCGCCTCATTCGCACCCCCTGCCGGCATCGTGTAGAATCCCCGGTTTGGGTGCGGACGTTGATACCAAGGAGTATTTCTTGTGAGGGCAATTGCTGCGTTATTGCTAATCATTCCGGGCGCGTATGCGGCCGCGGTGGACGATGTCGTCGAAATCCAGGGCAACTACACGTTGCTGCGGTTGGCTCCCGGCGCGGGCGGGTTCGTCGAACGGTTTGCGACGCTCGCAACCAAGCTCAATGCGGCGGGGGGAGAGGGCCTGCTGCAGGAAGGCTTCGGGGTAGGCAATTTCTACGTTCCCAACCGGCGTCTCAACGAGAAGCTCGAGGTCGTCGATACCGTCCAGGACCGCCCCGTGCTGCAGTATTCGTACGACTGCGACGGTCCGAACATCAAGGGGCTGCACGTTACGCGGACGGTCGAGCCCATCCCCAACGAAAGTTCCATCCGCGTCACATGGAAGATCGAACACAAGGGCCAAGAAGCGCAGTGGGTCGCCCCGTGGGTTCGCAACGATGTCACCCCCGGCGGCGCGTATGAGAAGACGGACCGCATCGACATCCCGTCTGTCGACGGCGTCGTCAATGCCCAGCGCAACCAATATTTTCTCGCGGCGCGCAATTGGGCCGCCGTGACCGATCCGCAATCGAAGGAATCGTTGTGCGGAGTCTTCAATGCCGATCAGGTCCATTCATTTCTCGCCGAGCGCAACGACGAAAAGTTGTTCGGGTCGTTTCAGACGGCGTTTGTGCCCAAATTGATGAAGCCGGGAGATACCTGGCAGACGGCGTATCGGGTGAACCTGATTACCGGTCTCACGCGGGTGGATTTCGCCACCGATGAGTTGGCCACACAAATCGAGTACCGCGACGGCAAACTGGAAGTCTACATTGCATCGACAAAACAAATTGCCGGTCTTCAGTTGAAGGGCAGTGTGCGCGCGGGAAACAAGCGCGTGTGGCACCTGCCGGAAAAGAAGTTCGACCTTGCGCCGGGGACCGTGATTCGGTGCTCGTACCCGTTGGAAGCGCCGGGCGCGGGGGCTTATGAATTCCTGGGCCGATTGTCCGCCGGCGGCAAGGACTACATGCTGGGCAAAGACACGGCTTCGCCCCACGGCGGCATCGACACGCAATTCGTCGTTGGCTCGCCCGCGGAAGGGGTATCGTTCGAACCGTGGTCCGACGCGCCGTTCGCGCTCAATCGGGGCAAGCGCACCTTGAAGCGCGCACTTGCCGCGCAGGGTCCCACCGCGGTCTGGTTTGAGAGCGCCCTCGAGAAGATCTTTCCCGACGATGAGGTGCAGCCTGCGGGCGCCGTGCAGCCTACGGCGCGTCTGATGGTGGCGCGTAACGAAAGCGAGTCGTTCCAGATCGTCGTGCGGCCCGCGAGCGACCGGCAGCTTTTCGACGTGAACGTGAATGTCGGCGCGCTGACCAACGATTCCACCGGCGACCGCATCGCCGAATCCAACGTGCGCGTGAGTACGGTTGCGTACTATCCCGTGCGCATCCCGTCACACTTTGAAGGGCCCACCGGCCTGTGGCCGGATGCCCTGCCGCCGTTCGAGCCGTTCGCGGTGAAAGGCGGCCAATGCCAACCGCTGTGGATTACCGTCCACATACCGTCCGGCACGCCCGCAGGCGAATACGTCGCGCCCATCGCTATCAGCGCGGCCGAATCCGATCCCATCGAGCTTTTTATGCGCGTTGAAGTGCTCGACTTCGACTTGCCGGTGACGCCTTCGTTGAAGACCGACTTCGGTTTCGATTCCGGCAACGCCGCGGGGTGGTGCAAAGCGCTCGGGTACACCGGTACTCCGCAGGCCTTGGATGACGCGTATCTCGACTTAGGGTTGGCGCATCGCGTGACGTTGCGCGAACTCGTGCAACTGCCCGCGGAAAGTCCCGACTATGCGGGAGCGCTCAAAGCCTATGCTCCCAAGCTTGCCTCGGCACTCAAAGCGGGCGCGAGCTCGGTGTCGGTGCCGCCGTCGCTGTTGGAACTGCCGGAACAACTCGCCCAGGCGAATGCGTTTGTCGCCAAGCAAGGGCTCAAGGGGAAGGCCTTCTGCCAGATTGCGGATGAGCCACTGCGGCCTGCATGGCCGCGCCTTGTCGAACGTATGACCCAGTGGAAAGCGGCAGCACCGGACATTCCGCTGGTTGTGACAACGTTTGGAACGTCGCCGTTGCTTCATGAGATCTGCAACATCTGGGCCGTTCACGTGCCGGTGTTTGACACGGTCAACAGCACGGTGCTTCTCGGCGAGATCGCGAAGGGCCGCGAGGCCTGGTGGTACGTCAATCAGACGCCGCCGCGCCCCTACGCCAACTTCTTCATCGATTTCGCGGCGATGGAGCATCGGATTCTGTTTTGGCAATCCTGGGTGCTGGGCATCAAAGGCATGCACTATTGGGCCGCCAACTATACCGAACAGGGCGAGAACCCGTGGTTCGATCAACTCGACGTTACGCCATGCAATGGAGACGGGTGTCTCATCTACCCCAGCCCCAAAGGTCCGGTGAGTTCCATTCGCCTGGCCACCATCCGCGACGGCATTGAGGACTACGACTACCTCGTGCTGTTTGCGAATCTGCTGGAAGCCGTGAAGAAGAAGGGCGGCAACGCGGCGCTCGTGGCGAAGGCCGAGAAGGAGAACAACTTCAAGACGCTCGTGCCCGACCTTGTGTCGTTCACGCGCGATCCCAATGTCCTTCTCGGCAAGCGAGAGGCCCTCGGGCACCTTATTGCGGAGCTGTCGCGCGCGGTGAAGTGACGCGCGAAACGGCCGCGCTGCTTTCGAACGAATGACCTCTTGACTCGGGCGTGCCGTACGCTATCGCCTTTCGCATTGTCCGCGGATGTGGAGGTTTGCGCGCGCGCTGGCTGCTGTCAACGGGCATTGTTTATACTTGGCGAGCAATCGGGCACAGCAACCTTCAAAGGATGTCACTACGCATGGCCAAGACCAACAAGGCTCCGCTTCGCAGTGAAGTAAAGGCAGAGGACACGTGGGACCTCTCGCCCCTGTTCAAGAACGATGACGCATGGCACAAGGCGTACGCCGAGTTCGAGAAGCGCATCGAGGGGTTTGCCGCCTTTCGTGGAAAGCTGGGGAAGTCCGCGAAGATGCTGCGGGCCTGCTACGATTTTGATGTGGACCTGGACAAGCTCGCGGAGCGTCTGTCGCAGTATGCATTCCTGAAGGCCTCGGAGGACGTGTCCAACAGCACCTACCAGGGCATGGTGCAGCAATATGTGTTCATGGCGACGCGAGCCAGCGAGGCGGCGAGTTTCATCGCGCCCGAGATCCAAGCCATTCCTGAGAAAACAATTCAAGCCTATCTCAACGATCCCGTGCTCAAAGACTTCCGTTTCAGCTTGGAAAAGCTGCTTCGTTATCGCAAGCACATTCTCTCCGAGAAAGAAGAGCGTTTGCTTGCCATGCAGGGCGAAGTGGCCGGCACGGCGGGCAAAGTCTTTGGCCAGTTGAACGATGCCGATCTGAAGTTCGGGGACGTGAAGGACGAACGAGGCAGGAAGACCGAACTGACGCAAGGCTCTTTTCGCAGCCTGCTCGAATCGCCCAAACGCGCCGTGCGCAAACAGGCTTTCCATCAGTTCTACAAGGAATACGGCGAGCACGCGAACACGCTCGCGGCAACGCTCAGTTCGTCCGTGCTGCAGGACATCTATCACGCGCGCGTCCGCAACTATCCCTCCGCGCTTGAGGCGTCTCTCTTCAGCGACAATGTGCCGGTGGCCGTTTACGACAGCCTTATTCAGGCGGTGCACGACCATCTCGACACCATGTACCGCTACTTCGAAGTCCGCCGAAAGGCGCTGAAGCTGGGGCAGATCCACGCCTACGACATTTTCGTCCCCATTGTGCAGACAAAGCGCGTGAACATTCCCTACGGCAACGCGGTATCGACGATTCTCGAATCGCTGGAGCCGCTGGGCGGAGAGTACTGCAAGGCGCTGGAGAAAGGTCTCAAGGGGCGCTGGGTCGACCGCTACGAGAACAAGGGAAAGCGCAGCGGCGCGTTCTCGTCGGGCGCTTACGTCGGGCCGCCGTATATCTTGATGAACTACCGCAATGACGTCATGGACAGCATGTTCACGCTGGCGCACGAAGCGGGGCATTCCATGCACACGTACTTCAGCGCGCGCAATCAGCCTTACCAGTATTACAACTACACCATCTTCGTTGCGGAAGTTGCATCGACATTCAATGAGCAACTGCTCGGCAAGTATCTTTTTGAGCGCGCGAAAGACAAACGCACGCGCGCCTTCCTCATCAACAAAGAGATTGACGAGATTCGCGGCACCATCATCCGGCAGACGATGTTCGCGGAGTACGAGAAAGTGATTCACGCCATCGCGGAGAGCGGCGAGCCCCTCACGCTTGAGCGCCTGCGCGCCGAATACGGCAAGTTGCTCGAACTCTACTTCGGGCCCAAGTTCACCCTTGACGAAGAGCTGTCGCTGGAGGGACTGCGCATACCGCACTTCTACAGCGCCTTCTACGTCTATAAGTATGCGACGGGACTGTCCGCAGCGATTGCCCTGTCGCAACGCGTGCTCAACGGCGGCAAGGCCGAGCGCGAAGCCTACCTGCGCTTTCTGTCGAGCGGCGGCTCGAAGTTCCCCCTGGATCTGCTGCGCGATGCCGGTGTGGATATGGAGAGTCCGGAGCCCGTCGCGACTGCGATGGCGCGGTTCAAGACGCTGGTCGACGAGTTGGCCGAGTTGGTCTAAGCCCAGGAAGGCGCAGCGCGGCCAGGTCGCGTGTTCCGCAGGCGTGCCTGAGACCGTGAGTCCATGTATGCTACTCTCATGTCAGAAGTAACCAGGGGAGGCACGGAATGACCACGCGTAATCGATTTGCAGCTTTGTTGGTGTGCGGGACGTTTCTGTTGGGTGCATCGCTGATTTGCATGCAGGGGCACGCACAACAAGCGCCTGCGGGAACAGTACATTTGTTCAACGGCAAGGATTTGTCGGGGTTCTACACGTTCATCAAGGATCGCGGTAAAGACACGGATCCCAAGAAAGTGTTCACGGTAACGGACGGAATTCTGCGTATATCGGGCGAAGAGCTCGGGTGCATCACCTCCAACGAGGAATTCGAGAACTACCGGTTGATCGCGGAATACAAGTGGGGCGAGAAGACGTGGGCGCCGCGTGTCGATAAAGCGCGGGACAGCGGCATTCTCCTGCATTCGATCGGCGCGGATGGCGCATACGGCGGCATCTGGATGAACTCGATCGAATGCCAGTTGATCGAGGGCGGCTCGGGCGACTTCATTGTGGTTGGCGACAACAGCGACACGTTCGCGATCACGAGCCACACCGCGCCAGAAAAGGTCGCTGACTGCTACGTGTATCAGCCCGGCGGAAAGCCGGCCACCATCAACGGCGGACGCATCAATTGGTTTGGCCGCGATCCGGGTTGGCAGGATGTGAAGAATTTCCGCGGCGCCAAGGACGTCGAGAAGCCCATCGGCGAATGGAACACGTACGAGTGCGTCGTCGAGGGCAACACAATCAAAGTACTCATTAACGGCGTCCTCGTGAACGAGTGCTACGACGTCAAGCCCTGCAAGGGCCGCATTCAAATTCAATCCGAGATGGCGGAGATCTTCTTCCGCCGCTTTGACATCGAGCCTTTGCCCAAGCACTAAAGGAAGTTGTTTGCGCAAAGAGGCCATGATTGGCATTGCCTGATCGCAACGGTAGATTGGCAATCGAGTTGCCTCAGGTCAAGGAGCGAAGCGCCGTGCTGATGCGCGCTTCGCAGAGGGGCTGCTTTTCCTTTGAGCAGAGAGGGGATTTAACAATGAATCGGCTTTTGTTGGTTGCACTGGCGATAACGTTTGCGGCGTCAACGTACGCGGGCGCGGGCGACGCTCCCGCCCGCTCGCTGTTCGTGTCCAGCCAAGGCAACGACGCGTGGAGCGGCGCTCTGCCGGCACCCAACGAGGCCAAGACCGACGGCCCCTTTGCCACGCTTGTGCGTGCGCGCGACGAGGTTCGCCGCATCAAGACAGAAGGCGCGGCACGCGGCAACATTGCGGTTGTCGTGAGGGGCGGAACCTACACGTTGGACGCACCGCTGTCGTTAACCGGCGAAGATTCGGGGAAGCCCGAGGCCCCCGTCATCTATATGGCGTTTCCCGGTGAAGACGTGCGGCTTTCGGGCGGCGTCGCGATAGACAATCTCGAGCGCGTCACCGACGAGACGACCCTGAGCCGCCTTGACGAACACGCGCGGGGTCACGTGTTTCGTGCAAACCTGAAAGATCGCGGCATTACCGATTTCGGACTTCCCGGCGCCGGCGTTGAGTTGTTCTTCCAAGACAACCCGATGACGTTGTCGCGCTGGCCCAATGAAGGCTTCGTGAACATCGTCGATATCGTCGTGGATGACGGCCATCAAATTCACGGCATCAAGGGAAGCAAGGTTGGTCAGTTCAAGTATGAAGGCGACCGCCCCACTCGATGGATCAACGAAAAGGATGCGTGGGTACACGGCTACTGGTTCTGGGACTGGTCCGAGCAACGTCACAAAGTCGCCTCGATAGACACGGCGAATTCCATCATCAGCGTTGCGGAACCGTACCACGGCTACGGCTATCGCAAGGGCCAGTGGTTCTATGCATTGAATCTGCTTTGCGAAATCGACATGCCCGGCGAGTGGTACATCGACCGCGAGGAAGGCGTCCTGTACTTCTGGCCGACCGACGATCCAGGCCGCGGCAAGGTCATTCTGTCGAATATCCCGAGTCTGTTCACGCTGCAAGACGTATCGCACGTTACCCTACAGGGCTTCACGCTGGAGGCCGCGCGAGACACGGCAATCACGATTGCAGGCGGCAGCGGTGTACACGTACGCGGCTGCACGATTCGCAACGTGGGCGGTTGGGGCGTCACGGCATCCGGCGAAGCACACTTGGTTTCGGGATGCGACATGTACCGCGTTGGCAAGGGCTGTGTGTCCCTGAGCGGTGGCGATCGCGCAAGCCTTACACCGGGTAAGCTCGCCGCGCGCGACAATCACCTCCACCACTACGGCCGCGTCAACCCGATTGGGAGCGCGGGCGTCAGCGTGTCCGGAGTGGGCAACATCGTCGCCAACAACCTCATTCACGACGCGCCGCACATGGGCATTTTCTTCTCCGGCAACGACCACTTGTTCGAATACAACGAACTCCATCACGTGTGCGAGGAATCGAACGACGCGGGGGCGATGTATGCGGGCCGCGATTGGACCATGCGCGGGCACATCATTCGATACAACTACTTCCACGACATCCGCGGCTTCCTCAACAAGGGCTGTGTCGGTGTTTACCTGGACGACATGTTTGCGTCCGCCACGATCTACGGCAACGTGTTTCACAAGGTGACGCGCGCCGCATTTATCGGCGGGGGACGCGACAACACGGTCGAGAACAACATTTTTGTGGACTGCGATCCTGCGCTGCATATCGATGCGCGCGCCATGAACTGGGCCGGTTATCATGCGGATGACTGGATTAAGGAAGCGGGAGAAAAGGGTACGATACTTGGCATCGACTACACCAAGCCGCCCTACAGCCGCCGCTATCCGCAACTTCCTTCCATTATCGACGACGAACCCAAAGCGCCGAAGGGCAACCGCATTGCGAGGAACATCTGCGTGGGCGGGAAGTGGGAAGAAATTGAAGAAATCGCCCGGCCCTATCTCGATATGGAAGGCAATATGGTGGACATCGATCCGAAGTTCGTCGATGCGGAGCGCCTCGACTTCCGGCTTCAGGACGATTCACCGGCGTACGAGAACGGCTTCGCGCCGATTCCGATGGATCGCATCGGTCCGTTCAATGGATCTCGCGCCAAGGACACGGCAGTCACTCAAGCGCGCGCCGCCCTTCCTGCCATCCCCGAACTGGGCGCGGAAGGCTGTTTCAGCGCATGGATGGGAATTGGGCGTTCCGCGCGTGCGGAGGGACACTACGCCGATGCGCGCAAAGCCTATCGCTCCGCGCTGGACGTCGAGGGCCTCGGAGCCAATCTGACGACCAACGCCCGCTTCGAATTGGCCGGCGCGTGCTTGGAGGCGGGAAACTGGCGTGAGGCGCGCAAGGCATATGAGACCATCGCGACCGACTCGCAGTTGCCCGTGCCGACCCGCGCGCTTGCGTGGTTGTCGGTCGCGAAGGACTGTGTGGCCAACGGCCAGTACGAGCGCGCACAAGAGGCCTGCGCGCGGGTTCTCTCTCTTCCGTCCCTTCCCCCGCACCTTCAGTGGGAAGCGGAATCGCGCGTGTCCGAGATTGTTCGACTCGAACAGGGGTTGCCCGCGCGCGATCCCGAAGCGAGCCGCGTGCGGATTCCCGCGCGCCCCGAACCCGGTCTGCAGTTGTACGTATCCCCGGCCGGAGCGGACGCGAACGCGGGCACGGCAGACGCGCCGTTCGCAACGCCGCAGCGTGCCGCGCAGGCAATTGCCGAACTGAAAGCAAAAGGTCCGTTGCCGGCGGGAGGCGTGACGGTCAATTTTCGGGAGGGCGTCTATTCCATTACGCAAAGCACCATTCTAGGGGCGGAGGTCTCGGGAGCGGAGAATGCGCCGGTAGTCTTTCGTTCGCATCCCAATGAACGCGCGGTCCTGTGCGGTGGCGCCGCCGTCAGCGGGTTCGCGGTGGTCAACGACGCCGCGGTGTTGGCGCGTCTTCCGGAGGAGGCGCGCGGCAAGGTGTGGGCTGCCGATCTCAAGGCGCAAGGCATCACGGACTATGGCGTACGCGCGCCGCGAGGTTTCGCAGAACCTTCCACGCCTCTTATCGAGCTGTACTTCAACGACACGCCGTTGACTCCCGCGCGTTGGCCCAACGAAGGGTTCGTACGCACGGGCGAGGTCGCCGACGCCGGCGACAAGGCCGCAGGACGTGGCGCGGTGTTTGCCTACAGCGGCGACCGGCCTTCGCGGTGGACGCAGGCGAAGGACATTTGGCTCTACGGCTATTGGTTCTACGACTGGGCCGACAACGCCATCGGCGTCGCGTCGATTGACGTCCAAAACCGTCAGATTCACACGCAAAGCGCCAGCAACTACGGCGTCAAAGCGGGCCAGGAGTATTACGCGTTCAACTTGTTGGAGGAAATCGACCGGCCCGGCGAGTGGTATCTGGACCGCGATGCGGGCGTGCTCTACGTTTATCCTCCTTCCGATCCCGCTCAGGCACGCGTGTTCTTGTCCATGCTGAACGAGCCGATGGTGCAGGTGAATGGCGCGTCGCACGTCGTTCTCGAAAATCTCACCTTGGAACTCGGACGCGGCGACGCGATACACGTATCGGGCGGCGACCACTGCCTCCTCGCGGGTTGCACGGTCCGCCGCTTCGCGAACGCTGCCGTCGTTATCGATGGCGGTGCCAATCACGGTGTCCTGAGTTGCGACCTGCACACGCTTGGACGCGGCGGTGTGGTCGTATCGGGAGGCGACCGCAAGACGCTGAGTCCCGGCGGTCACTTCATCGAGAACTGCGACGTACACGATTTCTCGCGCATCGACCGGACCTACACTCCCGCCGTATACATGCACGGCGTGGGCAATCGCATCGTTCACAACAAGTTCCACGACACGCCTTGCCACGCGATGCGTATCGAAGGCAACGACCACGTGATCGAGTTCAACGACGTGTTTGATGTCGTTCGAGAATCCGACGACCAAGGCGCGATCGACATGTTCTATAACTTCGGGTATCGCGGCAATGTGATCCGTTACAACCACTTCCACGATATCGGCAACGGCCGCGGCCCCTGCGGTCAGGCGGGGGTCCGGCTCGACGATGCCATCAGCGGCACCGTGATCTACGGGAACATCTTTGAGCGGTGTTCCGAGGGCCTCTTTGGCGGCGTGCAGATTCACGGCGGGAAAGACAACTGGGTCGACAACAACCTGTTCATCGAGTGCCGGTTTGGAGTCAGTCTTTCGGGATGGGGCGAGAAGCGCTGGAACGAGTTTCTGGATTCGGAGGGTGTCAAGAAGCTCCTCTACCAGGATGTGGACATTACCCAGCCGCCGTACGCGACCCGCTATCCCGAACTGGCGCGGCTGCGTGAGGGCGTCGACGTGAACCGCATTTGGCGGAACGTGCTGGTCGACTGTGGCCGTCTCCTGGAGCGCGATCGGGGAATACAGGAAACCATCGGCAATCAGATCCTGAACGAAGATCCAGGCTTCTTCGACCGGGAGGACGGCGATTTACGGCTGCGCCGGGATTCGCGCCTGCCGTCCGCGGGTGCATTTGTCCCCATTCCCGTTGAAGAAATCGGGCTGTACGGGGATGCGTATCGGGAGTCGGTCGTCTCCCCTCGGTGAGCGACGAATTGGCGGGGCATTCCACGAAATCGGATCGATGTGCTATTATTGTTATGCGTCCACATTGTGGCTTGCATAGGGGAACGCGGTGCCGGGGACTGGGGTAAGTAGCAATCGCTCCATCTTGAAAAGGGGAGCAGTGCTCTCGTCCTTGGAGTTGCGCGAGCTTCGTTCGGAACAGAACTGAGACTTTTGACTGGAAAGTATCTGTTGGCTGTTAAGGATGGTAGCGATTCCTGCGCCGGTGCGCGAATGGGTTCGCATCGGTGACCCTTGTTTTCCTTCCTTTTGAGCTGCCGGATTCTTCTCTAGTCCGCAATTTGTACCGGCGCGATTGAGCGCCAACGCAAATCGCTCGCGTGCAAGACTTTAAGGTTATGCCATGAGGATTCCTCGCGAACACACTTTGTTCATGGAGAACCGCCTTGTTCTTCGCCGTAAGTCTCGCATACGCACTGGTTACGAGAGACTTTCAAGTGTGTTTGCGAGAAATCCGGGCTAGTCTCCAGGCTGACATCGCACGCGCCTGGGGGTCGGAGGACTGTCATGGACGATTCCAGTCAGCGGGGTGAATCGCTCGCGGTCGGGAGGCCCGGTCAACAACAGCCCCCATCCGTCTCGAGCCGTTTGATTCCAGATGAACCTGAAGCCTCGTCAGCGCATTCGGGGCAGCCTGCGGCGATCGACACGGACGTTGACTTCTCCGAGATGTTCGACCTCGAGGAACTGCAGCGCATCCAGGATACGTTTGCCAGAGCGACCGGGGTAGCTTCGATTATCACCCACCCAGACGGCACTCCGATCACCAAACCCAGCAGTTTCTGCCGCCTGTGTATCGACATTATTCGCAATACCGAAAAGGGGCTGGCCAACTGTTTCTGCTCCGACGCCGTAATTGGACGCCACAATCCAAGCGGTCCCATTATTCAGCCTTGTCTGAGCGGCGGCCTGTGGGATGCGGGCGCCAGCATCACGGTGGGCGGCAAGCACGTGGCCAATTGGCTGATCGGCCAAGTCCGCAACGAGACGCAAGACGAAGAACGGATGTTGCAGTACGCCGACGAAATCGGCGCGGATAAGGAAGAGTTCCAAAAAGCGCTTGGGCAAGTGCCGGTGATGTCCAAGCAGCGGTTCGAGAATATCGCGCAGGTGTTGTTCCTGTTCGCGAACGAGTTGTCCACGCGAGCCTATCAGAACGTGCTTCAAGAGCGTTTCATTGAGGAGCGGAAGCGCACGGCAGAAGAGCGCCTGGAAATGGAGCGCCGTCTGCTTCACGCGCAGAAACTGGAGAGCCTCGGCCTGCTTGCCGGCGGCATAGCCCACGACTTCAACAATCTGCTTATGGCGATTCTCGGCAATCTCGATTTGGCGATGGAAGAACTCTCCCCCAATTCGCCGGTCGTTTCCAGCATTGAAGAGGCTGTCGTCGCCGCGCGGCGCGCCGTGCATCTCACGCAACAAATGCTTGCGTACTCCGGAAAAGGACGCTTCATTATCAAGGACCTCAACCTCAGCGAAGTGGTGGCGGAAATTGTGCACATGCTGCGCGCGTCCATCTCCAAGACTTCGACACTTTCGCTTCAGCTTGCCCGAAGGATCCCGGCGGTGCGCGCGGATGCGGGGCAGGTCCAGCAGGTCATCATGAACCTCATAACAAACGCTGCCGAGGCAATCGGGGAGGCTGGCGGCACGCTGACCATTTCGACGGGGGTAGAGGAGTGCGACGATGCGTACATGGCACAAAGCCGTATGGAATCGAAACCGCCGGCGGGCATGTATGTCTACGTTGAAGTAACGGACACCGGTTGTGGCATGGACGAGGAGACGCTGAAGAAACTGTTCGATCCGTTCTTTACAACGAAGTTCACGGGGCGTGGACTGGGTATGTCCGCGGTTCAAGGCATCATGAAAGGCCACGGAGGGGCCATCATGGTGGAGAGCGCTCCAGGCACGGGGACCTCCGTTCGCATTCTCTTTCCCGCGTCGCAGCCAGGCGCAGTAACGGAATCGCCGACACTGGGCGGGGCGGAGGCCGGGGCCGTCAGTCTGCCGCAGCCCGCGCAGAGTGGATTGATTCTCGTCGTGGACGATGAAGACGCCGTTCGCAATTTATGCGCGTCCATGCTTCGCAAACTCGGCTACAAGACTCTGCTCGCGGTAGACGGCGAAGAGGCCATCGCAATCTACCGGGAACACGCAGAACGTCTCGACTGCGTGCTGCTCGATCTCATGATGCCGAAGATGGGCGGAATGGCCACCTTGGAGGTACTTCTCCGGATCAAGTCCGATGTGCCCATCATCCTTTGCAGCGGGTATGACGAGCAGGAGATCACACAGCGCTACGCGGGGCAAGGACACGCCGGCTTCCTGCAGAAGCCTTTCCGGATGCCCTCGCTGCGCGACGAACTTGCGCGCGTCATCAAACCCAGGTCGGAAGACGCGTTCTAGAATTGGAGCCCTACGCCCAACGTTTGAGCGGGTGCGTCCGCTCCTTGAGCGGGATTGCCACACGGCCGCCGCCCTGAACGTACGATTCGAAGACCGCCTGCGTCATTTCCAGCGCGTCGCGGCCGTCTTGAATGCTGCACATCGGTGTCTTGTCGGTGCCGATGCACGCAATCACATCGTCGATAATCGGCAGATACCGCGTGAGTTTCTGTTCGCCGGGGGGCGGGGCCGGCATGCCGGGCAAAGGTTCCCACTTCAACTCCGTGCCACCCGGCGCCCAACTCGGATCCCGAAGGAGGAATACCTGCGCGTCAACGTTCATGCGAATCGTGATGATGCCCTGCGAACCGTAGATGTCCAGGCCCCAGCGTCCACCGCCGTCCTTATTCTTCATGCTGGAGAAGAAGCCGGGGACGCCTTGCGCGAACCCGAACGTCGCGCTGATCCGATTGCCGACAATGGGACCAAGCGGTTCTGTCGCTTCCGCGATGTTCTGCTTGGTCGCCGGCTTCCCGTTGAAGGTAATGTCCGCGGCGCACCACGACGGTTTGTCGAGCAAGTACTTCATCATATCGAACACATGGCAACCGAGAACAATGAGATCTTCGCCGCCGGCCCGGTTGTCTTCTTTGCCGCGCGCGCGCAATTCGAGCACGCTGCCGAGAATGCGGTCTTCGACGACAAGTTTACGGACATGCGCCATCAGCGCGGTGGCGCGGAAATTAAATCCGATGCCCCATTTCAGCTTCTTCGCGTCCATGGCCGCAATGATCTCGTCCGCCTCGGCCAGATCGACTGCCAGCGGCTTCTCGATGATCCCGTGACATCCGTGCTCGGCGCACGCAAGAAGATACTCCTTGTGTTTCGGCGTCTGACGCGGCCCCACGACGACCAAATCCGGCTTTTCCTTCTCCAGCATCTCGCGGTAGTCCGCGTACAACCGTGCCGCCTTCGCTTCCGCGCCATTCTTGGTGCGGCCCGCTTCATCCGGGTCGGCAAGCCCGACAACTTCGACGTTCTCGCGGAGGGCAAAGATTAGGTGCATGTCATGCCCGTAACCGCCGTTGTTCGTGTCGCCGATGATGCACGCTTTCAACTTCTTGGCAGGCTCCTGCGCGCGTGCCGAGAAGCTTGCCGCTACGGATGCCGCTGCAACGGACGTGATGAATTGACGACGGTTGATGCTCATGAGAATCTCCCTTCCGCGAGGAATGGTGGTGTTGTGACCGGTTGCGAGGTTGCATGATAGTCCCGGCAGAAACCTGGAGCAAGGCGAAAGTAACAGGGCAATCGCACCAAGAGTCGAGCAAAACACCGCATCATTTCATATCCTCGCAGGCGGGCATCTAACTTCCCCGCGAAAAGGCGTCCGAACCGTGAAGATGGACCCTCGATTTCGAGGGGAAGACAAAAATAGAGTGGCGCGGTCCGGAGAGCGTGCCACAACAAAGCTTAAG
>JAIBAQ010000155.1 GCA_019695095.1 Candidatus Hydrogenedentota bacterium | reverse complement strand
GCGATCACCACGTCGGATCAGTGTTTCGAGGTCATATCGGCGCTGCATCAAGTCATGGACCGCACCAATCCCGAGCAAGCGTGGAATGTCGATCTCTCCGCGGTCGATCGATCGTATTTGTTATTGATTGGCGCTCTGAATGCGTTCAAGGAGAGTCTGCAATCGCGAGGCGGAAGCCTTAAATTGACTCATACAGAAAATGGGGGCCATTCAGCGTATTACATGCGACGCTTGCGCGAGTGTTTCGATGTTACCTTTGTATCCGCAGGGCAATAAGGGGAGCGCATCATGAGTTCGGGATGGGAATTCAGTCCGGAAATGGTCGCGGAGTGCGTGGCGGAAGGGCTCGAGTCATTGAGCACGGCGCCATCGCTGTTGGAACGTTTGCGGAAGGACGTGACGGATACGTCGGCAATCGATTCGCTCTTCCGCAGCTTTCATAGCATCAAGGGCAACGCGGGCATGTTCGGCTTGAAGGCCGTGAGCACGTTTGCGCATGCGGCGGAGAATGCGTTGGATCTGCTGCGAAAACGCAAGTGCGACCCTACGCCTGAACGCCTCGATCTCGTCATGGAGGCGACCGACCTTCTGACGGAGCTTCTTGAAGAGTCGCAAACGCAACCGGTACAGGAGTTGGACGCGCGCTGCAAGGACTTCCTGGTCCGGCTTGAAGCAGGATTTTCCGGCGCGGGCGGCACGGTCACTCCCGCAGCGGCTCCAGCGGCCGCTGAGCCCGCGTCCGGTGCAGAGGCGCCCTCCGCACCGGCGTCGCAAGACGCACCGGCCAGCGCTCCCGCCGCCAAGGAGGGCGATGCCGCGGGCGCAGGTCCCGGTCGCGAGAGTCTTCGCATCGACATGGCCAGCCTCGACAGCGTGACGAAGATCGCGGGCGAGTTGTTCCATCTCGATGCGCAGTTGCAGTACGAGTTGCACGGCGAGAGCGAAGCGGGTGTTTCGCAATCGACGCAAAGTTTAAGGGGCATATCCAGAGAACTGTCGGCGTTGGCGGACAAGCTGCACGGCGAGCTCCTGGAAATCTGCAAAGTGCCCGTCATGCAGGTAACACGGCCCCTGGAACGTATCGTCCGCGAGATCAGCCGGGCACAGCAGAAGAGCATTCAATTGGAGGTCTATGGCGACCACCTGCGGTTGGACAAGCAGGTTCTTGGAGTTTTGCGCGACCCGCTGGTGCACATCGTGCGCAACGCTGCCGACCACGGCATCGAACAGCCCGACGTTCGTGTCGCCGCGGGAAAACCGGAGCGAGGCACCATTGTGCTTGAGTTTCGCGAAGCGGACGAGCACATCGTGGTCACGGCGCGCGATGACGGCAAAGGCATCAATTTTGAAGCCGTCAAGGCAAAGGCCGTAAAGATGGGGCTGATGACACAGAAAGAAGCGGATGCCCTCGATTCGGATGAACTCGTCAATCTCATCTTCCGCCCCGGTTTTTCGACGGCGGGACAGGTGAGCGACATCTCCGGACGCGGCGTTGGATTGGACGTCGTAATGTCGAACCTGCACCAGTGCGGCGGTGAAGTCTCGGTGAAGACAAATCCCGGTCACGGGAGCGTTTTCGAACTTCACATCCCCAAACTGGGATCGCCTGTTATGGAAGGTTTGGTGATCCGTTGCGTCGACACGAAATACCTTCTTCCGCTGAAACAGGTACGCCGACTCGTTGAGATCGCTGAATCGCAGATTATGGAGATCCCGGGCAAGGGACTGGTCGTCAACCTGGCCGAAGGCACCTTCAGGATGCTGCGCTTGGGCGCAAACCTGAATGGCCGCGAAGGCAACGTGCGCGAAAAGCAGCTCGGCGTGCTCTTCGAAGACCGCGATGGGAACGTGGCCATTCTAGGCGTTACCGAAGTGTTGGGCCGGAGAAGCGTGCTAGTAGAAGAACTCTCCTCGTCGCTCAAGCGCGCGCCCTACGTATCCGGTTCGTTTATCCTCGGCGACGGCACCCTTGGCTTTGTGTTGAACGTTGCGACGCTGCTCGAAGTGGGTGGCGACTCCGACGCGACGGATATGAAGTCAACGCGAGCGTCGCGCAAAATCAAGACGATGGCGTAGTCCGCAATTTGCACCGGCGCGATAGAGCGCCGACGCAAATTGCTCACGTGCAAGACGTAGAGGTTATGCCATGAGGATTTCTCGCGAACACACTCTGTTTTAGGAGAGCCGCTTTGTTTTTCGCCGCAAGGCTCGCCAACACACTGGTTACGGTAGAGGTTCACGTGTGTTCGTGAGAGATCCGGGATAGCCGCAATCGCGCCGTTAAGCTCGCGTATGTTCGTGAGAAGTGCGGACAAGCATCTCTTCGTACACGTCGTATTCTGCGCGGGCCACGTGCTCGGCATGGAATTCGGTGCACACGCGTTCTGCGGCGCGCAGACCCATGGCGCGCGCGCGCGCGGAATCGGCGAGCAACGAATTGACCGCTTCCGCCAGGGCCTGCGGATCGCGCGGCGGCACATTGAGACCGGTCTCTCCGTGAAGATTGACGTGTTCCACGCCTGTCCCCAAGAGCGTCGCAACGGCAGGTTTGCCGCATGCGTGCGCTTCAAGCAATGAAATCCCGAAGGCTTCGCTGCGCTCCACCGACGGAAAAACAAAAACTTCGCATGCGTGAAGATGCGCCACCAGGTCTTCGTGCGTAAGACGCCCCGGGAATTCGATACGGGCTCCCAGCTCAAGGGCAAGCGCTTCGTTGTGGAGGCGTTCCGGGCCGTCGCCCGCGATCACCACGCGCGCATGAATTGCTTTGGCCGCGCGCACGAGATACTCGACTCCCTTGTAGTACCGGTGGATGCCTGAGAACAAAACAAAGGGGCCGCCGTAGCGCGACCGGAGATCGTTGAGAACGGCGTCGTCGGGTTTTGAAAAATCCTCCGGCTGCACGCCCAGCGGAACGACGCGGCACTTCTCGCGCACGGCTCCCAACGTCTGCGAGGTATCCACGTACTGTTGCGAAGTCGGAATGATGACGTCGGCGCGGCGCAAGAACGCCAACTGAACGCGCCCGTAGTAGCGCATGGCCGCCGCTTGACGCACAACGTCGCTGTGGTACCGCACGACCAGGCGAGCCCGCGGCCGGGCGATGAGGCACCCAATCTCCGCCGTTGGATTCGGCACGTGCACAACGACGACATCGGCGTTCACGCGTTTGAGATAGAACGGGTATAGCGGAGCCATCGGCGCGCTCTGAAAACGCCCCCACTCGCCGACTTCCAGCACGCGCGTACCGTCGCGCAGTTCAACACGCGTCCACGGCGATCGGCTGCACGTCAACGCTTCGACTTCCGCCCATTGCCGCTGGTAGCGGCAGCACATGGCGATGTGACGTTCGACGCCGCCGAGTACCGGAGGATCGAAGTCTTTATAAACGTGGATGATCTTCATCGCAGGAGAACGACGCGGGCTTTGGATCCCGCATTAAATGAATAGAGGTCCGCTTTGGTCATAACAAAACGGAGCCGGATAGGCGCGCTGGTTTGCGGTAACGTATCGAGTCCCTTCCATTGAACGCGTTCGGACACACTGTCGCCGTTGAGCGGGACACAATCGTCGAGTCCGTATCCGGGAACAGTCGATCCATTCCGCGCAAGTACTTCCACGCGGACGCCGCCCCCGTCGCGCACCGCGTAGTTCACGGACAAGGCCCCCGCGGTTCCGTCCAATAGACTCGTCTCCACCGTTCCCTCGCTCTCGCCTGCATGCAATGACGCAAAACCATCCTTACGCAGTGTAGCGAGCCCAA
Organism: Candidatus Hydrogenedentota bacterium; assembly: GCA_019695095.1. Lineage (NCBI taxonomy): Bacteria > Pseudomonadati > Candidatus Hydrogenedentota > Candidatus Hydrogenedentota bacterium. Next base: position 10,680 of record JAIBAQ010000155.1, on the reverse strand, counting down.
TGCACGCGCGCGCTTTGCCCGCGCCGTGGGTCTCGTCGAATCCACCGTAGAAGAGCTTAATGGTGTCTCCTTCCACGAGAGGATGATTGGGCGTGAAGACCATGCCGTCGTCCCAGGTCCCTGGTTTTCCCACATCCAACAGCCGTGGGCGCGGTTCCTCTTCTCGCTGCCAATGCTTCCCGTCGCGGCACGTTGCGAGTTCCACGAAGCATGGTCCGTCGTTCTCGCCGTTGGTAATCGGAAACATCCAGAGGAAGCCCAGATACATGGTCTCATACACAAATCCGCACAGACCGTAGAAGTCCGTGTGCGCCCCCTTGGCAACGTCGGCGGGAGTGAGCCAACGATCGTCGAAGGCATCGGGTGTGAGCACGAGTTCCGTTTCGGGCCATGACTCGAAGTCGGTGGTCTCGGTAAAACCGATGCAGCGTCTGCGATAGCCGCGCTCCTCCGCGAACTTCTTCGGCCAACCCACATACCGGTTTGCGATGGAGTCATAGACGAAGTTGCCTACATCGCCGGGGCTATCGACGAGTATGGGCCGCTTCGTCACCTCTGACCAATGAATGCCGTCGGGGGATGTCATTCCATAATAACCGCACACTGTGAAGTTCGGCGGTGTGCGCCCGTACTCGAAAAAGATCAACTTGTATCGCCGATTGGGATCGGTCTCCCACGGCGTATGCATCACTTGCGGATTGTGGTTTTCATGTGTAAACCGAAAAAGCAGGTTGTTGTCTTTCGATCCCTTGTAGTCGACCAGACCTAGACTGGGCTTTTCCCAATGGATGCCGTCCGCGCTCGTGGCATACAGCATCCGGTACTCGCCTTCGGCATACGCGTGATACCACGCGCGGTACCCCTTCCCATCTTCGCCCGGCAACACCGTGCCGTACAGATAGACGGCATCCTCTTCCCACGGCCTGTCCGGAACGAGAATCGGATTCCGCTCGTCCTTGACGAATGAGTGATAAACAAGCGACACGTTATCTTTCGACTCGACGAGATAATCGTCGACAAAGAGCTGCCAATTGCCTTTCATGTCGCCCAAGGCGCGCGGCGCGTCCGCTGCCAATGCCGATGCGACAACCATTAAACCAAGACTCACGCAGACTGCCATGAATCGTTATCCTCCGTTGCTGTACATGCGGTTATTTGTCTTCTATCGCTCTTCTGTACGTCTCCAACGTCTTGCGCGCGGCAAGATCCCAGGACAACCGTATTGCGCGGCGGAGTCCGCGGTCGCGCAAATCACTGCGAAGGGATTCGCTCGATAGCAGCTTCTCGAGACCGGCCGCAATCGCAATGGTGTCTTCCGGATCGACCAGGATTGCGGCGTCGCCGGCGACTTCGGGCAAGCTCGACGTGTTCGACGTGAGCACGGGCGTTCCGCATGCCATGGCCTCCGCGACAGGAATGCCAAACCCTTCGTAGAGACTCGGGTAGGCGAACACTTCTGCCGCACTCATCAACGCGGGGAGATCCTCCGGAGGCACGTGTCCGAGAAATCGCACGCGATTGCCATGCGGCGATCGCGCGACGGCTTGTTGCACGGCGTCGGTCTTCCAACCGAGTCTGCCTGCAATGGCAAGCAAGGGTCCGCCGCTTCCAGCCGCGCTGGACCATGCGTCGATGAGGCGCGGGAGGTTCTTGCGCGGCTCAATCGTGCCGACGTAGAGCACATACGGTTCGGCAAGCACATACTTGGCGCGAGCCGCACTCTGCACAGCCTCGCTCGCGGGCCTGAATCGCGGATCGACCCCGTTGTGGACGACGTCGATGCGTTCCGCCGGTACCTCCAGCATCGCCATAAGGTCGTTGGCAGTCGCCTGCGACACCGCGATGATGCGCCGCGCGGTCTTCACGCTGCGACGCGTGGCGATGCGGTAGTAGGCCGCCCGCTCGGGGTTGTACCACGAGGGATCGCGCAGAAAGGTGAGATCGTGAACCGTGAGCACCGAAGGGACGCGCGAGAGCAGCGCGCCGATATTCGCGGGATAGTGAATCAGGTCATAACCGCCTTTTCGCGCCTGGCCTTGAATACCAACTTGATCGAACCAGATGCGTCGCGCGGTAGACATGCGCGCACTCGACAAGAAAGCGGTTTCCCGCCCGGTACTATTCTCCGGCAGCGGGAGGCCGTCCGGCCACACAACATCCACGGCGCCTTTGTCTGCGAGGGTGACGAGCTTGGCCGACAACTGCGTCGTGTACACGCCGGTACCGCTTCGATTGCCTGCCTGTAAGCCGTTGATCAGGACACGCACGATGCCGCCCTTTCGTATGCTTCACGTGTGATAGCGGCGCACGCGCTCCACGAAAACGTTGCTGCCTGAGCCAATCCCCGTGCCACAGCCCGCTCCCTGGCTGCGCCGTCTTCGATTAAACGCATCACTGCTTCCGCGATGGCCGCATGGTCATCAGGCTCGCACATCGTGCCCGCTTCCCCCACGACCTCCGGCAACGATGAGCGATTGGACGTCACGACCGGACACCCGCACGTCATCGCCTCCAGCACGGGCAACCCGAATCCCTCGTAGTACGATGGAAACACAAACACATCCGCCGCCGAGTAAAGGGCGTTCAGATCGTTGCCGGGGGCAAACCCCAATCGCACAACACGGTCTGAGATGCCCAGTGTAGCGATGGCCTCAACAATCGGATCGGCATTCCAGCCCGTTGCGCCCACAAGCACCAAGCGATGAGGTATGCGATCGCGCAATCGCGCAAACACACGCAACAGTCCCGTCACGTTCTTTCGAGGTTCCAGCGTGCTCACGAACAGCAAATAGGGTTCGTGCAGGCCGTGGCGTTCGCGGACGACGCGCCGCGCCTCGTCGCGGTCCATGGGCCGCAAGTCCTTCCCAGCGGCCAGCGGCGCGGCCACCACCTTAGCGGGCGGCACCTCCAGCAACCGAAGGATATCTTGGCGCGTCGCTTCCGAGTCGGCGAGGACGACGTCCGCCTCCGCCGCGAAGCGGCGCATCCGCTTCGAAAACGGCCCTACAATCTTGGGACTGCACATCTCCGGCACGACCAGAAACCCCAAATCGTGAATAGTCAGCACGCGCCCGCATGTGCGCGCCGGCGGCAGAAAGAAATTGGTGGCGTGGTAAACATCCACGGGGCCGGTCATCGCTTCGATACGCGGCAGGCCCACGGTTGACCAAAGTCCATACAGGGCGCGCGTAGGCGCCGGGAAGTGGCGCATCGTCACGCGCGGTCCGGCAGAGCCGAGGGCGGGCGGGTGCATGCTCGCCGAGAAGGCGACAAACGAGTCGTCCCGGCACTCCTCAACAAGCGTACTGAAGAGGTTACGGCAATAGTTGCCAACGCCGGTCGGGCGTTGCGTTACTGGGCCGACATCGATGCCGATGCGCACAAGGCCTGCTCCCCGGAGTGAGATAGATTGAGGGGATGGTAACAAGGAAGAGGGCCAAAGTCAACCGATTGGAAGTGGTTTTGAGCGAGGCAAGAGCGCCCTAAGTTGCTGCCTTGAAATATGTTAAGTGATCCCGCGAAATCGAGCGGGTCCCTTGACAAGGCGGAGGGCATGTGGTAGACTTCGCAGTTGTTAGCACTCTAATGCAACGAGTGCCAAAGCAGGCCAGCTATGAATCGTGATGTCGACCTGTCCGAGCGAGAGCGATCCATCCTCCAGGCGGTAGTGCATCTGTACATAACGACCGCCGAACCGGTGGGATCTCGGTCCATCGTGAAACGCCTGGGGCTGGAGATCAGCCCGGCGACGGTCCGCAACACGATGTCCGATCTCGAAGAGTCGGGCTACCTGCAGCAGGTGCACACGAGTTCCGGGAGAGTCCCGACCGACAAGGGTTACCGGTACTACGTGGACTACCTGATGCGGGTGCAGGAACTGACGATTCAGGAGCGGGCGCGCATCGAGATGGACCTGACCGAGCGGCTCGACGACGCGGACGAAGTCATGCGGCAGACGAGCCATCTGCTGGCGCTGATTTCGCATCAGACGGGCATCGTTGAGAGCCCGGACGAGAGCGACGCGCGGGTAAACCGCGTGGAGTTGATGCCGCTGAACACGTCGCGCACCGCAATCCTGATTGCGGACAGCTACGGACGGGTTCGCACGCACATCGTCTCGTCGGAGCGCGGCCTGGACCCGGTGATGCTGGGCCGGGTAACGCAGTTCCTGAACGACAACCTCCGCGGGGTATCCGTGGACAAGTTGGCGAGCACGTTGCATACGCGGCTGCGCATCTTCGTGGATGAGCAGCAGCAGTTGGCCGAAGAGGCTTCGCGGTTGTTGCAGTTGCTGCCTCCGCAACGCTCGGGCCAGATTTACTTGGACGGTACGACGCACCTGTTCGAGCATCCCGAGTTCAGGGACGTCGAACGGGCGCGCGAAGTGTTCAATTTGCTCGAAGAACGTGAACGCGTGGCGAGCTTATTGCGGGCCGGATTGCGTGACACGGCGAGCACGCGCCCGACCATCCTGCTGGGTGGCGAGGCGTCGATGCAGGGCGTCGACGACATCGGAATCGTCGCCGCGCCGTATTCCGTCGGCGACAAGACGGTTGGAATGATTGGAGTGTTGGGTCCGCGCCGTATGCCCTATTCACGGGTGACGGCGCTGGTGGATTATACGGCGAACATGCTGAGCCGGTTGCTGACGCGACTGGCCGGTTAAGCCGAAGATGCCGCGTACCGGCCGCAAAGCCGGCGCGCGTTGGAATGGATAATGAAGAAGGGACATAGCGAGAAGACCGAGTTGGAAAAGCGCCTGGAGGCGGAAGCCGAGGCGGAGGCCAAAGCGGCCCAGGAAGAAGCGGGTGACGAATCGGCCGGTGGAGAGACTGCTCCTTCGGCGGATGTCGCGGCGCTCATCAAGGAACGCGACGACCTGGCGGACAAACTGCTGCGCGCGCGCGCCGAGTTCGACAACTACCGGCGGCGCGTGGCCCGGGATTCGGAACGGGCGCGCCAGATGGCGGCGGAAGCGCTCTTGCGGGACATCCTGCCCGTGATTGACCACCTCGAATTGGCCTTGCGCCACAAGGACGACCAGTCCGGAGCGCTGGCCGAAGGGGTGGAGATGACGGTCAAGAGCCTGCACGAGGTTTTGCGCAGGCATGGCCTGGAGCCGATTGCGGCCGAAGGCGAGCCGTTCAACCCCGAAGTGCACGAAGCGATCATGCGGCGTCCTTCGGAAGAGCATCCGCAGGACACCGTGTTGGAGGAATTTCAGCGCGGATACCGTCTTGGAACGATGGTGCTGCGCCCAACGAAGGTGGTGGTGTCGCACCGTCCGGAAGAAGAGGACGCCGAATCGTGCGGCGGCCAGGAACAGCCCGAAAGCGCGGAAGCGAATTCGGACGCAAACTGATATACGAGCTTTAAGGAGGCTTGCGCGATATGGGTAAAGTAATTGGCATCGACTTGGGAACGACGAACTCGTGCGTCGCGGTAATGGAAGGCGGCGAACCGGTCGTCATTGCGAATGCGGAAGGCAATCGTACAACGCCTTCGGTGGTTGCGTTCACGAAGGACGGGGAACGTCTGGTCGGAGCCGTAGCGAAACGTCAGGCAATCACGAACCCCCAGAACACCGTGTTCTCGATCAAGCGGTTCATGGGCCGTCGTCACAGCGAAGTCGGCACGGAAGAAAAGCTGGTTCCCTACAAGATCACGGAATCGTCGCAAGGCGATTGCCAGGTGAACGTACAAGGCAAGACGCACCGTCCGCCAGAGATTTCGGCCATGATCCTTCGCAAGATGAAGGAAACCGCCGAGACGTATCTCGGCGAGACCGTGTCGCAGGCCGTCATCACCGTGCCCGCATATTTCAACGACTCGCAACGCCAGGCGACGAAAGACGCCGGCACCATCGCGGGCCTTGAAGTGCTGCGTATCATCAACGAGCCGACGGCCGCCGCGCTGGCTTACGGCCTCGACAAGAAGAAGGACGAGAAAGTCGCCGTGTACGACCTCGGCGGCGGCACCTTCGATATTTCGATTCTTGCCATCGGCAGCGAAGGCAGCTTCGAAGTGCTCAGCACGAATGGCGACACGCACCTCGGCGGCGACGACTTCGACCAACGCGTGATCGACTGGCTGGCCGAAGAATTCCTGAAAGACCAGGGCATCGATCTTCGCAAAGATCCGATGGCATTGCAGCGCTTGAAGGAAGCCGGCGAAAAGGCCAAGTGCGAACTGTCGACGACGATGCAGACGGACATCAACCTGCCGTTCATTACGGCGGACGCGTCCGGTCCGAAGCACATGAACTACACGCTCACGCGCGCCAAGCTGGAGCAGCTTTGCGACGACCTGTTGCAGCGCACGAAAGCCCCGTGCTACCGCGCGCTGGAAGACGCCGGCCTCAAAGCGGCCGACGTTGACGAAGTGATCCTTGTCGGCGGTATGACGCGCATGCCCGCCGTTGGCAACATCGTGAAGTCGCTCTTCAACAAAGAGCCTCACCGCGGCGTGAACCCCGACGAAGTCGTGGCGATTGGCGCAGCGATTCAAGCGGGCGTGTTGTCGGGCGAAGTGAAAGACGTGTTGCTGCTCGACGTGACTCCGCTGTCGCTCGGCATCGAGACGCTCGGCGGCATCTGCACGAAGCTCATCGAGCGCAACACCACGATCCCTGTCACGAAGCGGCAGATCTTCTCGACCGCGTCGGATAGCCAGACCGCCGTGACGATTCACGTGCTGCAAGGCGAACGCGAAATGGCCTCGGACAACCGCACGCTGGGCCGGTTCGACTTGATCGGCATTCCGCCCGCGCCGCGTGGCGTTCCGCAGATCGAAGTCACCTTCGACATCGATGCCAACGGTATCGTGCACGTGTCGGCGAAAGACCTCGCCACCGGCAAGGAACAGAAGATTCGCATCGAATCGTCGAGCGGCCTGTCCGACCAGGACATCGAGAAGATGTTGAAAGACGCGGAAGCGCACGCGAAAGACGACCAGGAAAAGAAGAAGACCATCGAGGTGCGCAACAACGCCGACGCGATGGCCTACTCGACCGAGAAGATGCTTCGCGAGAACGCGGACAAAATCGCCGAGAGCGACAAGACCGCCGTGGAAGCCGCGATTGCGGACGTGCGCAAAGCCCTCGAAGGCGACGATGTGGCCGCCATCGAATCGGCCGTGAAAAAACTGGAACAGGCGTCGCACACGATGGCTCAGGCCATGTACGAAGCGGCCGCGAAAGCACAGCAGGCGTCGGCGAGTCCCGGTCCGGAGACGGTCCACGGCGACGGCGCGAAAGCGTCCGACGAAGGCGAACGCCCAGTCGACGCAGACTTCACCGTCGTCGACGACGACAAGAAGGAGTGACTGCTAGCCAGCGGTATTTGCATTTGAATCTGCGGAAATGACGCCCATTCCGTCATTCCCGCGCAAGCGGGAATCTATCTTTGAGAAATGACGATTGCCGAAGGGCAAAGATGGACCCCCGCTTTCGCGGGGGTGACGAATAGGGGTAACGACGACGAGAATTTGTAGAAGCGTACGATGATTAGAGCATTGCAGTCAGCGCCGCGGTCGCCGACCGCGGCGTTGCACCATCCGCGAACTGCGGTGAGCCTGAAACCTCGCTGGCTGCGATTAAGACGGAATTGGTAAACTATGCCCATGGCGCAAAAACAGGATTATTACGAGATGCTCGGGGTGCCCCGCACGGCGACCACCGAGGAGATCCGCAAAGCGTATCTGAAGCTGGCCCACAAGTATCACCCCGACAAGACCGGCGGTGACAAGGTCGCCGAAGATAAGCTGAAGACGATCAACGAGGCCTACGACGTTCTCAAGAACCAGGAGAAGCGAGCGAAGTACGATCAGTTCGGCCACATGGGCGAACAGATGGGCGGCGCGGAAGGCTTCTCCGGCTGGGGCTTTGGCGGTGCCGCGGGCGGCCAAGGCGGATTCGAAGCGCCGTTCGACGACTTCTTCGATGTCCTGTTCGGGCGCGGCACGGGCGCGCGCAAACGGTCCGCGGCACGCGCGGGCAGCGACCTCGAATACCGTCTCAACATCACTCTCCGCGAAGCGGCCACGGGCGTCAAGAAGAAGATCCGGTTTGCGCGCAGGGAAGTCTGCAACGACTGCAGCGGCTCCGGCGCACAGCCCGGCACGCAAGCCCAAACCTGCAACGATTGCGGCGGTACCGGACAAGTGCGCCGCGCCCAGGGATTCTTCAGCATCACCCAGACCTGTCCGCGATGCCGCGGCGCGGGCCGTGTCATCACCAAGCCCTGCTCCCGCTGCAACGGCTCCGGACGCAGCCGCGCCGAACGCGAACTGTCGGTCGATCTGCCCGCGGGCGTCGACACCGGATCGCGCCTGCGCCTCGCCGGTGAAGGCGAGCCCGGCGACGGCGGCGGACCGCGCGGCGACCTCTTCATCTTCGTCGAAGTCGAACAAGACGACGTCTTTGTACGCGAAAACAACGACGTGATCTGCGAGGTGCCCATCAGCTTCACGCAGGCCATCCTCGGCGACAAGATCCGCGTCCCGACGCTGTACGGTGAAGCCGATCTAAAGATCCCCGCGGGCACGCAACCCGGCGCGCAGTTCCGTCTGCGAGGCATGGGCATTCCCGACCTGCGCGGCTACCACAAAGGCGACCAAATCGTCATCGCCCAGGTCGAACTACCGACAAAACTTTCCCGCGAACAACGCGAACTCATCGAACGCTTCACCGAACTCAGCTCCGAAAAGACCTATCCGCTCTACCAGCGCTTCCTGGAGAAGGTGAAGAAGTCCCTGGGGGGATAGCGGTACCGTCGGCACATCAGTCCTTGCGCGCGAGGGGGAGGGTGCGCAGTGAATCGAGTTCCAACTCGCAGACGTTTCTTGAAGGTTTTCGGGGCCACGTGCGCCGCTGCGTGCTTGAGAACCCGTCCCTGTAGCGCCGCTGAAAGTCCTTCGCTCAAAGACCGCTACGATCTTGTCGTTGTGGGCATTGGGAGCGCGGGGTTTGGCGCGGCGCTCGCGGGCGCGCGCATGGGGCTCGACGTGCTGCTGTTGGAGGAGGCCGACCGCATCGGCGGCAACGCGGTTTCCTCCGGGGTGAGCATGTGGGAACCCGGAGTCGGCGGCACGGGTTTTCCGTTTGAGATCTACCAGCGGCTCAAACCCATTCCCAACGCCGTCGCCGTGTATTCATTCGGACGCCACATCGCGTGGGACGGGCCGAAAGCGTGGCCGGGCGGCGAGAGCGTGCCCGACCCGGCCTGCACGTACCTCGACACCTTGCAGCGGCACCGGCCAGCTCCGAAAGTGGTTGACGACGATTTTCGCAAGGCGCATTGGCACGGGGTCATCTTCGAGCCCGGCCCGTATGAGCGGGTACTCCGAACCCTCCTCGAAGAGACAGGACGTTGCACACTCCTCACCGGCACGACATTCACCGGAGTCGACTTCAACGACGGCCGCATCGCGTGCATGACGCTTTCCAACGGCGCAACGGTGTCCGCGCGCGCTTTCGTCGACGGTACGGGCGGCGGCGCGTTGTGCAAAGCGTGCGGGTGCGAGACGATGCTGGGCCAGGATGCCAAATCGCGTTTCGACGAACCCAGCGCTCCTGAACAACCCAACGACCGCATCAACGGCGTGACGCTCGTCTTCCGTATCGCTCCAACCTCGCCGCCCGCCGTTGAGCCGCTGCCGGTTGGCGTGCCCGAGATGTGTTGGTGGGGCGATTTCGGCGTGATGAGTGCCGTCCGCTATCCCAACGGCGACTACAACTGCAACATGCTACCCACGATGGAAGGGCGCGACTTCCTTGCGATGGGTTACGAGGCCGCCTATGCAGAATGTACCCGGCGCGTGGCCGCGTTCTGGCATCACGTGCAGACCGGTTGGCCGGAGTTACAGGGATACCGCCGCGCGTGGACCGCGCCCGCGCTGGGCGTCCGCGAGACCACGCGTGTCCTGGGCGAATACGTCCTCACCGAACACGACCTGATTGCGGGTCTGTCTCGGCAGCAGCACCCCGACATCATCGCGATTGCCGACCACAGCATCGACCGGCACGGGGCCGGGGGAGGCGGTGGAGAGATGCGCGACGCCTATGGCATTCCGTACCGCTGCCTTATCCCCAGGGGATGCCACAACCTGCTTATGGCTGGGTGCGGCGCGAGCTTCAGTTCGCTCGCCGCATCCAGTTGCCGGTTGTCGCGCACCATGATGCAACTGGGCCAAGCTGCCGGGACCGCCGCCGGACTGGCCGTGAGCGGCGACGGCGATCTGCCCGGCATCGCCCCGGAAACGCTCCGGGCAGAACTGCGAAAGCAGCACGTGCAGCTTGAGTTTCCTCTGACGGAAGACTTGCGCGCGTACGTCTCCGCCTGAGTACGCTGAAAACGCAAAAGAAGAAATCAACAGGATTTACAGGATTGACACGATTCAGGCGATGCCACGAAATGCTCAAGCGTCGTCGATTGGGCATCCACTCCAATTTCTCCGACGCCGCATTTCCCATGGCCTTACGCCGAAGGCATTACGACTCCTTAGCCGTAGGTTGGACGTCGCAGTCACCAGATGGAGCCAGCCTACCTACGGGAGAAGGCCTGCCAATACCGTTTACCCGGAACGGGTTACGGCCTTTATCTCTCAGCGCAGAGTGCAACGACTTTTCCCATATCTATAGGAAGTGACAATTTGCGAGAAGCGCCGCGCGTTCCGAGTTCG